>CAYMCJ010000038.1:0-10772 GCA_964388985.1 uncultured Gammaproteobacteria bacterium
GACAATGTTCAGATTTTTCAAATAATCAAGGTATGGTGGAAATTTCATATTTTTTATTTAATAAACGAAAATTTTTATTAATTAATTATTGACTTGTGGATAACTTATTTGATTTTCGGGTTATTTTCGGTTATACTATTAATATAAATTATTATTAATAAAAAGTCAATACTTTTATGCTAACACGACGTCAAAAACAAATTTATGAATTTATTAAACAGTATATTAAAAAAAACGACTATGCCCCATCTCTTGAAGAGATAGGAAAGCATTTTAAATTAAAATCTGTTGGCACTGTCCACGAACATATAGAAACACTGCACTTAAAAGGTTTTCTTAATAAAGTAGAACACCAAGCAAGATCAATCGAAATTAGCGACCAAGATAAAATGGTTACTATCCCTCTTAAGGGCTTAATCGCGGCGGGCGAACCCATTGAAGCAATTGAAGAATATGGAAGTTTAAAAGTGCCTAAAAGTAATATCTCAAAATCAGGTGAACATTTTGCCTTGCGTGTAAAAGGAAATAGCATGTTGCAAGAAGGTATTTTTGACGGCGACCATGTAATAATCAAAAAACAAAATACAGCGGAAAACGGAGACACAATTGTAGCGCTGATTAATGATAATGAAGCTACTTTAAAAAAAATATTTAGAATAAAAGGCGGATTTAGATTGCAACCCGCCAATCCTAAATTAAAACCATTTACAGTTAAAAAATTGATAGTGCAGGGCAAAGTAATTTCGGTAATGAGGAATTACGAAGCAAAAAGGAACATAAATCAAAAAATAAATTTTATTTCTTTTATTAATGAATTAAAATCTTTAATCGCGGAAACGCAAAAACAAATTTCAAAAAAATTTTCAATCAACCCGGAGTATAATCTATGGAAACAAACGGAAAGTAATCCTGATAAAGAAAAATTTTGTTTAGAAACCGCTTATACTTTTTTTAATGAATTAATTTTATTATGGGTATGCAAAGACAAAGGCTTGCTAAAATTTGAAACAATTTCTAGTTATCAAGATTGTAAAAAATTTAAAAAAGAGGCTCAAAAAATATATTCCCATATTTTTGAAAATAATATTTTTGATTGGTATTATCCAGACGATTTTATTCTGCAACAGACAACAAATTCTTTTAATAAATATGAATTTTCAGAAATTGATCGTGATATTTTAGGAAAACTGTATGAACAATTTATCAGTCCGGAGGAAAGAAAGAAACTTGGTCAATTTTATACACCCGAAACAGTGATAGATTACATTTTAGATCAAGCTGGTTATGCGACCAGACAAAACATAGCGAACAAAAAAATTATTGATATTTCCTGCGGCTCCGGAGGATTTATAACAAGGGCTGCTTATCGCTTAATAATTAATTTAAAAAATAAAAAATATAAACCTAAGGAAATTATTAAAAGTATAACAAATAACATTTACGGCCTAGATATAAACCCTTTTGCCTGTTATTTGGCGGAAACTAATATCCTTTTGCAATTTTTAGATTTAGTTGTGAAAGCTAAAAAAGAAGACAAAAACTATTCAATCCCTAAAATCAATATTTTTCAAACTAACACGATTGAATCCCCCAATCTGTTGAGCAATGACTTGCCAATCGTTAAAGAAATTAAAAATAAAACAGGCCGATTTGCTCAAGGCTTTGATTTTGTGGTAGGCAATCCTCCCTATCTGGAAACAAAAAAAATGGACAAATGTACAAAAAAACTTTGTATAGAAACATGCCCGGATATAGCGAATGGAGCCTTCGATTTATTTGTTTGCTTTGTTGACAAAGGGATGAGACTTCTTAAAAAAAATGGCAAATTTGGATATATAATACCAAATAAATTTTTAATAGCGAATTACGCCAAAAAGATGAGGGTCCAAATTTTAAATCAATACTCACTTAAGGAAATAATAGATGTTTCCGAGTGCGAAATTTTTGAAAATGTTTCGGTTTATCCAATAATATTGATTATAGAAAATAAAAAACCGAACGATAATACAACCATAGAAACCGCTGAAAAAATATTAAATAAACAAGAATTGGAAAATCACAGCTTTGCTAAATGTGAAATGAAACAAAATATATACAAAAGAGATGATCACATATTTTTCATTTTGCCAAATGACAAAATACAAAATTCTTTATTAATGAAACTGCTTGATAAAAAATATAAAACACTAGATAATTATCTAACTATCAAATGGACAATTTCATTTCACGCCCTTGGTTTAAGAAAAAAATTTTTATTTCCAGAAAAACCAAATTCAGAAAATGCCAAAAAATTAATTGGAGGCAAATCTTTTGCGGGCAATAACGATATTAATAGATATAAAATAAAATGGGGAGGTTGGTGGATAGATTATAACGAGGACTTAGCAAAAAAACATAAAAATCAACTTCCTCCAAAAAGTTTATTTGAACAAGAAAAATTGATAATTTGTCAAAATTCTTTAAGATTAAGAGCGGCCCTTGACGATAAAAAATATTACTGCAAGGACACTTTTTTTGTAGCTACCTTAAATGATAAAATTAAAAATGATTTTAGTTTAAAATTTTTTCTTGCGCTACTTAATTCTAAACTACTTCATTATTACTACGCAAATATATATAAAGGAACTCATGTGGCAGGGGGGTATCTGCATTATCTAATAGGATATTTAAATAGTATGCCGATAGCTGAAGCAACAAAAAAACAGCAATCTGATATTGCCATTTTAGTGGATAAAATATTAAAGGTAGAAAATAAAAAGGAATTTACTGAATTAGATAGTATAATAGATAATAAAATTTATCAACTTTACAATATAAGCAAAGAGGAGTTTAAAATTGTTAAAAATTTTATTTAATTGGCAATATTTTACAAAATACGTTATCTAAAAATTCAACAAAGTTTTTAACTTTATCGGGATTTAACTTTTTTCTAAATTCTTTCTTCCATATAGGTTTAGCCGAAGATCTTTTCCCATCTGTTAAAATAAAAGTTTTATCAACCCATTTTTCATCTTCTATAAATTTTTTTGATTCCTCTTTAATCGCATTTTCAATTGAAACTACTATGCAGATTAATTTTTTATCAAAATACATTTTTAAAAGTCTAAAATCATTACTTGCCCTAAAGTAATAGCAAAAATCTAAATATGATTTTGCCTCTATTGCTGAAATAAATTCGCCATTAATATAGCAATGTTTGTCCACATGGGCATAAAATTTATTACCTTTTTTATTAACGCATTTAACTTGATCTTTCTCTCCCTTTTTTGGTTTAGTCGATTTTTCAATATCAGAATAAATTTTTGCGATTTCTATCCAAGCTAATGCAGACAAATCTTCTCCAAGATCACCCATGGCTTGCCTTATCTTTCCGCCAGCATTGTTTCGATTGGCATACTTTGAAATTTTATTCAGCCGCCCTTCATAAAAAAAATTAATTTTATTCATAACAATCTTTTTTGTCCGGCTATTTAATCTGCTTTTAATCATAAATTTTAAACATATTTTTATGTACCATAATTTTAATGTTTTAAAAGGATTTTGTCAATTATTTTTGCAAAATAGGGGCCGAGCCGCTCTCGGCCGAATTCTTAAGAAAGCGGCTCGGCTCCTATCATGTTACCCACCAACCTAAAAAATAGCTACATTGACACAAACTCTTTTGCTGTGCTAACGTAAAGTTAAATAAAAAATTAAAACCATAAATCAAAATAATAAAAAAGGGAGGAAATCATGAGTAAAGAAAACGACATAACTTCTTTGGCTAAATATGCAAGTTTTATCATGAAAGTTCCAGTGCATCTTAAAAAAGACTTTCAATGGGCGGTTTTTAAGTTTAATAGGAATTTGTCTGATATTAACAATACTATATTAGTAAAATTCTTACTCGTAGCGGGTAATTTCTGGATTACAGAAATTACCTATCCTGATAATAACCAAGCAACAGTAATAAAATTTTTGGAGGAGTTTTGCGAGAAAAACAACGGCCTTTTTCAGCAAGAACATTAACTACCCGCGATAAAATGCGGACAAAAAATAACCATCAATGTCGTCCCGGCAAAATGCAAGGACGACTTTTTTATTTATTGCAAAAAGCGGCCCGCGCTTATAAGCCGGGCCGCTTTTATTGTATTATCAATTGTTAATTGTTAACTGTTAATTGTTAATTGTCTAGTAAAGTCCGGGAAACTGCTTTTGAATCGCTTCTTTTGTCTGCTCATCTTCAATTTGATTTAACAGGGCGCCGACAACCACCCTGGCGTTATCCGTCTCCCCGATCTTCTGATAAATCATCGCCAGACTATAGAGGGCGTTGGCATGATTCGGGTTAAGCTGTAAGATACTTAAAAATATCTGTTCAGACATAGTCAGGTCGTCGTTTCTGCCCGAAACCGCTCCGCTTGATTGGGTTGATTCCACGCTTAACTCTTCACCTTCCCCTCCCGCCTCTTTATTAATTTCTTCCTCGGTTATTTCCGCGGTGGCGTTTTGCGCTAAATTCGTCTGGGCCACGCCCCGGTTAAAATATAACCGGCCTAATTCAAAACGGTAATCAACATTATCTCTGGTAATTATAACGGCCTTTTTAAGCTGCTCTATGGCTTCATCGTTATTGTCAAGCTGCTCATAAGCTATAGCCTTGCCGTAATGAGCGGGAGACAAATCACTTTTCTTTAAAATCGCCTCGTCATACTTCTTAATCGCCTCATCAATATAATATTTCTTCTCTTCCTTATCCTGTTCGGCATTGGCTCTGGCCATATTTATTAAAGCGATTCGCAAGGGTGAAATCGGATTATCAGGGTCTAATACGGCTAATTTATTATATAAATCTTCCGCCCATTCCAGCGCTCCCCGGGTATAAAAAGCCGCATTCTCATAAATTAAGGCCAAAGACTCGTTATTGCTGGCTTTGTTGGGAGAAATATCAACCGCCTTCTTACCGGTCTCTATGGCTAAGCCAAGATTATTTTCTATAATTGTCTGGTCCTGGGTTTCGCTTGACGCCTCCTGGTTGGCCAGAGTCATATAGCTATTGGCTAACTCAAGATAATAACTGTCTTCATAAGGAAATAAAGTTATGGCTTTGTTTAATTTATTAATATTTTCCCCGATATCTTCGGCAGCCAAGGCCTGTCTGGCGTACATATCGGCTAAATACATTTTCAAGCCCATTGTAAATAGAACAACCACGCCGGCGCTAACGCATAAGAAAATCGCGGCTAAAGCCAAAGCATATTTTGGCGAGGCCCGGAAAGATAATTTAATTGACCTGAATTTTTCAGGATAAACAACAATGGCTGAAGACAAAGTAAATACCGAAATTAAAATCGCGACTAAAATCATTGAACTGTTTAATGAAAAAAGAATGGCAAAAATAATCATGGTAATAAAACCGGCAAACAGAGATAAAATTACGGAATGGATATCCTGGTCATTAATCTTTATCAAAGCCAAAAAAGAAATAGACAGGGTTATCAGTAAAATAACTAAAAAAGCTAAGGTGCCCAGGGCTCCAACCGTGGACATTAATTCAAACAAAATGCCGCTGGAACTGTTAAAACGAGCGTTCCATAAGGGTGAGGCATTGAAATCAACTCCCTTATATTTGGCGAAATCATAATAATAAGTTGAGGGTCCGGAGCCAAAAATCGGATTTTCCGTCAGACTGCTTTTGGCAATACTCCATGAAGCCCCTCTGGACAGATTTACTTCGGCCGGTAAATTAAGATTCATAATATTGAAATTGCCTAAAACCAGCAAAATAATCAGCAGTAAAAACCCGGCCAAAGGAATAATTAAATTATTGCTTGAAATATAAATAATTTTTGACAGGAAAAACATCAATATAATCACAATCCCGACAATAGCGGCCGGCCAAAACGTAAATCCGTTAAGAAACGCCAAAATAGTCAAAGCCATTAAAGTAATGACCGCGGCCCCAATTTTTATAATCAAAGTCGGTATTTTGCCCAATTTCGGGTGTATACTTTTTATTTGCGCGGCCGCGATTATTAATAACGGCAGGCAAATAATAAAAAACATCGTTAAACCCGACAGAGAACCGATTGGATTAAAGCTGACAGCTTTGGCAAATTCAAGCGGCAAAACAAAAATGCCGAGCAACTGCAAAAATGAATATATTACAATCAAAGAAATGGAAGAAATAAATGACCAAAAAATAATCTTAATTCTTTTAATATCAATATTATTTACAACCAAATAATAGAATAACGCGAAAATTATCATCGCCACCAAACTCTTGGTTGAATTTCCGTAAGAGCCGACCAGACTGTCCTTGGTATTTATGGATAAAAACGCCGAAATGGCGAAAATAACCACCAAGCCCAAAATTGGCCAGTCAAGCGGAGTCCGCTTAAGCTTTAGTTCGCCTTTTATCACTCCCTTGGTTACCCAGGCCACTATTCCGATTAAGACAAAGAAGTAAAACAATACCATTTTTTCAAAACCGACCCCCTGCGCGACCAGGCCGGTAAAAAACAAAGGACAAAGAAAAAATATTAAGGACATAGAGCCGATAATTATTAAATCCAGCGCTCTTGTGCTCGGCCTTTTTTCCGCCTTTGGTTGAGTTTTTAATTCGGTCATAAATCAAATAATTGGAATCTTGCGATTTGAGATAAAGAAAATATTTTCTCCTCCCTTTTTAAAACAAATGTACGATTCCTTAATTATTAATAACTAATTTTATTATATTAATAAACTATTGATATAATAACAAACAATAGAAAATATGTCTATATATCCTCTTTGAATATATTCAGATACTTTCTGGCTGAATATTCCCAATTAAATTTGCCCGCCCTCTCTAATCCTTTGGCTCGCAATATCTTCTTTAAATTATCGTCGGTAATTAATTCTTTTATGGCGGCTGCTATTTCATTAATATTATAAGGGTCTATTGTCAAAGCCGCTTGGCCCACTATCTCAGTCAAACTGGAGGAAAAACTTGTTATTACCGGCAAACCGCAAGCCATTGCTTCCAGAGGCGGGAAGCCAAAACCTTCGTAAAAAGAAGGATAAATAAATAAAGACGATAAATTATAAATATACGGTTTATCCTCGCCGGCAATATACCCTAAAAACTTAACATCTTTTTTAAATTTTGATTTATTATATTCCTTGAATATTCTGCCTGACCTCCAGCCTTGGCCGCCGGCGATTACCAGCCGATAATCACCTAAGTCCGAATTGTTCTCTCTGAATTTATTATAAGACCTGATAATCCCCTCTATGTTTTTCCGCGGTTCCAATGTTCCCAAAAATAAAATAAATTTTTCCGGCAAACCATATTTTTTTCTTACACTTTCTAAATTCTTGTCATTGTTATCAATAACCCTGTACTGTTGGCCGATTCCCGAATATATTACCTTTACTTTATCGGCGGGAATATTATATAAATCCATTATATCATTTTTGGTATTTTTTGAAACCGCCACGATAGTATCAAATTTTTCTATTATTCTTTTAACATTTATGGCCCAATGCCAAATATTTTTTCTAAAACTGAAATATTCCGGATAACGAACAAATGACAAATCATGAATAGTTAATATGCTCCGGCCTCTTCTTGACAACCGGATAAAATTAATATGCGGCGCCCAAAATGTATCAACCCCTAAAAGTTTGTCCAATTTAGGATAAAAAAATAATTTTTGCATTAAATAATTAAATATTTTATTCGGATATTTGGTATATACTATTTCCGCGTTGGCTTGCTTAAATTCGGGAATTATATTTGTTATATCTTTAAACGAATTATAAAATAATATATATTTATTTTTTGAATCCAGCTTTAATATCTCCTTGACTAAATTTAAGGTATATTCGGAAACGCCGCTATATTGAACATCCATCAAACTTCTGATGTCTATGCCGATTTTCATAATTTTATTGGTCTTTAAATCTTTGGTATTCTTTTTCAATAAATTTTTTCATCTCCGCCTTAAACCTGTTTAGTGAAAATTTTTCCGCCGCCTGACGAATCTCTTCCGGGTTGAACTGACGGCCGTTAAACTTCTTGATAATTTCAATAATCGCTTCCGGAGTCTGTTGGGAAAAAAATAAGCCGGTTTTTCCCTCTTCAACAATTTCCAAAGCGCCGCCTTTGTTATAGGCGATAACCGGACGACCCGAAGCCATTGATTCCACCATGGTAATCCCGAAATCCTCTTCTTGCGGATTTATAAAAGCCTGGCAGCGGCTATAAAGCCCGGCTTTATTGTCATCATCAATCCGGCCCAAAAATTCAATATTCTTACTGTCGCCGGCGATTTTCTGCAAACGTTCCATATCAATGCCATCGCCAAATACCTTAAGTTTTGGCACAACTCCATTCAATAATCCCCCCTCTTCCGCGACATCCGGAGCGGGAGAGGGGCCGGGGGTGAGGGCTAACTTTTTAAAAGCCCTTATTACTATGTCCACTCTTTTATACGGAGCCAAGCGTCCGCCAATTAAAAAATATTTGTCCGCCATAGCTTTAGCGAAGGCGGATTTATCAGCCGCCGCGTCAGAAGCCTGTTCTTTTGAAATATAAAATTTATCAATTTCAACCGGCGGGTATATTACAACTGAATCGCGCCGATAATATTTTTTTATTCTCTTTTTAACGGCCTGCGAAATAGCAATAAATTTATCAACCCGGTCAGCCGCGCTCTTATCCCAAATTCTAATATAATTTAAAACTAACGAAATTAATTTTTTAAAATATTTATTATAATTAAGTTCATTAATATACTGATGCGTATAATCCCAAAGATAACGGGTCGGAGTATAGCAATAGCAAATATGTAAAGTATCGGGTGAAGTAATAACGCCCTTGGAAAAAGCGCTCGCGTCCGATATTACTAAATCATATTTGCTTAAATCAAAAAATTCAACCGCCATCGGCATAAACGGCATATACCACTGATAGTATTTTACTCCGCCCGGCAGTTTTTGGATAACCGAAGTTTCTATCCGGTGACCCTTGTAATATTTATCAGTATTTTTTTTCTCATATAGCAAGGTATAAATCGGGGCCTGCGGGAACATATCGGCAAATATTTTTAAAACCTTTTCCGCCCCCCCATCCTGGGCTAAATGATCGTGAATTAAGGCAACGCGCATATATTTCTTTAAAATTATGAGTTATATCTATATTAAATCTTTAAAAACCCTTAATAAATTTATAATTACTAATTGTCTAATGTCTAATAAAATATTAAAATTATAAATTATAAATTTTTAACATTTGAAATTAGTCATTTGACATTTTATTAGATGAATTAGAAATTAGAAATTAGAAATTTTTTGTCATTCCACTTTCCTTCTCTTTGTTATCGCCAACGGTGTTTTTAATAATATGGATAAATCAAACAGTAACGACCAATTCTCAATATAATAAGTATCCAATTTTACCTCTTCCTCAAAACTTAAATCGCTCCGCCCGGAAATCTGCGCCAGCCCGGTTATTCCCGGCTTTATAGTCATTACCTTTTTATGATGCGATTCGTACTGGGCCACCTCTCGCGGCTGATGCGGCCTGGGTCCGACCAAACTAATATTGCCGATTAAAACATTAAAAAACTGCGGCAACTCATCAATGCTCCAACGGCGTATAAACTTTCCCGCTCTGGTTATCCGGGGGTCGTCTCCGATTTTATAAACCGGCTCTCCCTTTTTTGTATTTTGCTTTTTTATTAATTCTCTTTCAAATTTTAAAGCGCTGGCATCCCCATACTCTTTGCCAATGCAATAATGAGCCAGCATTGACCTAAATTTATATAATTTAAAAACACCATCTTTGCTTACCCTCTCATTTTTGTAAATAACCGAGCCGCGCGAATCCAGCTTTATAATTAAACTTGTCAATATTATAATAGGTGAAAACAAAACAATAAAAAATAAAGAGCCGATAATATCAAAAATTCTTTTTATTATCCGGCCCCAGCCGTCCAAGGGGGTTTTTTTAACTTCCACTATCGGAATGCCGGCTATTTCCGCCACCTCGGTTTTTAAAACTTTTGCGCCCAAAAGATCGGCCGCGTATTTAAAAGTAATATGATTTTCATCGGCAAAATCATAAAGCCGCAACACTTCAGCCTTGGTTAAGTTGGGGTCGCTTTGGATAATTTCATCCACTTCTTTATTCTTAATTAATTCTGCTAATTCCTGGGCTGTTTCTATTGTGAAATCCCGCCAACGCCTTACGACCTCATAACCTGATTTTTTACGCCTGGAAAATTCATAAATCAAATTATCCGTCGTTTTACTGTTGCCGACTAAAATTACTTTACGCACTCCGATGCCGTAAATAAAAATAGCTCTCTGAATCCACCTGATAAAAACTCTGGCAAAAATTAAATAAATTATCGCCAGCCCCCAGCCGGCCAAAATAATAAAACGAGAATCAAACAATTCCCGTCTAATAAAAATTAAAATAACAATAAGCATTAAGCCGGTAGAGCAAGCCAACACTACGCGATAGGCCTCTTTTATAATATTTTTCGGATTTTTTATGCTATATAATCCGGCCAAAGCAAAAATTATTATCCAAAAAAATGCGATTAACAATACGATTTTAAAATAATAAGGAAGTGACAAATTAAAAATAACCGGCCTGATGCCAGTTGTAAATTCGGCAAAACGGATATAATAAGCTGAAATGCCGGCCAAAACAATCATAATATAATCCAGGGGGACAAGCAAAAAAGAAAAAAATAATTCGGACCTCTTCATAAAAATACTAAGAATTATTAATTACAATT
>CAYMCJ010000039.1:0-9753 GCA_964388985.1 uncultured Gammaproteobacteria bacterium
ATATATTTCTTTCTGTCTAATAATTATATAATCTTTAATTAAATTTAGTCAAACTTACCTATAAAAAACGCAGCAGCTTCCTAAAAGAGGCTGCTGCGGAACTAAAACAGAAGTAATTTAAGCGGATGTTTTTTTATTACCTCTTATCAAGCCGACAATACCAATAATAGCTAATATCAATCCTAATAATTGTCCCCCCGGGCTATCATCATATTCACCATATACAAACAAAAAAATACCGAACAGTATTATAAGAATTAAATATAACATTCTAATTTTTTTCATAATTTTAATTTTTTTGCAGCTAACCGTTTCGTTCCGTAGTAGTCTTGTGAAATCCGCGCAGAAGGAACTGCTGCGAAGTTAAAAGCTATTACAAAACAAATTTAGCTTTCTATAATCTTAAAACCATTCAAAATAGCATCGCATATAAAATCCTCCAACGGGGCAAAATCATTTTTAAGCTGGCTCTTTCTTAAATAACTTAAATACGAGCCTTTTTCTTGAATCTTAATAATAGCCGGCGGTAAATTATTAAGGAGAAGCATAGCTGACAATATTAAACGCCCTATCCGGCCGTTACCGTCGGAAAAAGGATGAATTTGCTCAAATTTGCTGTGAATAACGGTGGCTGACTCAATTAAAGAGGTATGTTTTTTATTTATATTCTTAATAATATCTTTCATCAATTCCGGTACTTTAATGTAATTGGCCGTAGGAACGTTTGAACCAACTATTCTAACTCCCTGCCTTCTATAAAATCCGGCATCATCCCTAATTCCGTTCATAAGTATGCTATGCAATTTTAAAATTAACTTTTCATTTATCTTGTTGGTTTGCAGATAATTAAATAAAAATTTAATGGCGGCCTGATGATTTTTTGCTTCTAAATGCTCAACCAAATTTTTATTGGCTATGGTAATATTCTGAAAAATAATAGCCGCAGTTTCATCTTCGGTCAAAGTACTGCCTTCCAAGCGGTTAGTATTATAAGTTAAAGATAAAATAAGCTGATCATATAAATCAGTTCTGCCAAAAATTAATTTCAATATATTCTTATACTTTTTGGCTTTTTCATAAATTATATCTTTTTTAGTAATACCCGGCTCCTTAATTAAGGGAATATCCGCATATTTAAATAATAAATTATTAATTTTTGAAATTTTACTCTTATGCGGTTTTGACCTGTTATTTATCCAGCTATTTAATGTAACAAAAGACACACCCAAATCTTTAGCCAAATTTTCCTGGGTCAAACCAGATAATTTTTTTATTATTTTTAGCTTTTCAGATATTGTCATATTTTATTATATTATGTATATTATATATAATACAAAACTTTATAAAGTTTGTCAATATCTATAACTTTATAAAGTTTTAAGATATCCTTTTTATTCCGCGGTGGTCTCCTACACGTCTCGGCTAAACGCAACAGCAGCCCCTTTTTTAAGAGACTGCTGCGGAACTAAATTAAAAGGTATCAAAATCAATTAGAGTATATTAAATTCATTAAATTGTATTCATACCATTTTTTATCTGCAACTCTTTTTTCTTGTCGTTCAATCCATGCGGTCCAATCAAAATCTTTTTCAGATTTACTAAGGCCTTCACGCGAAAGGTAATCAATTTTCTCTTGCAAAATACCTTGCCGTTGATAATCTTTTGTTAAACCAAGAACGTCCGGTGATAACATAGTAAGTTCAAACAATCTAATCCTGGATTCGTTAAGTTTACACAAAGCCATATTGGTGCGAAATATAAATTGTTCAACAGGAAAAATAGTTACCAAAGAGTACATCCAGATAAATAAAATAACCAAAAATTTTACCACATTTGATCGTTTGTTAATGAACAATCTTGATATTAGCCAAATAAATAATACTGCGCAATACAAAACTGTATATGAAGCAAAAAACTTTTCATAGCTAAAGCCATAATAAGTAACATAAAGTCCCATGCGATAGCCGGCCGATGAAAGTAATAACAAAGAAGCAAACGTAAATGCGGTTAAAATCCATTGAACCAAAGGATTGGTTTTTCTATAAGTAAAAAAGTAAATTAAAATATTGATTATTGACAGAAAAAATAATTGCCAAAATCCACTTTTGACCAAATTTTCAGTTTCTCTAAAATCAAACGGCAATGAACCAACCCATAAACGTTCAAGCTGTACCCATAAGAAAAATAAATATAAAATTAAAATACCGCCAAGAACAATCCCGGAAACAATCGGGTCAATATTTTTCCCTTCATCTTTTTTCTCAACAAAGTCAAATCTCTTGCTCCAGGCAAATAACATGGAAGATATTAAAATAGACAAACCTATAAACGCAATTATTTTATATATAAATGGCATTGAAAAAACCTCTTTAATCCAATCATAAATCACTTGCATTTTATCAGCAAAAACGCTATCGGCAGACGATAATAATGGAACAAATACCGTCAGAGCTATTATCAAAAATAAAATAATACCAACAATAATTTTTGCAATAATACGCCTCTTAACTTCCCCGGCGGGTATAATGAGTCCTAAATACAAAATTATTGATTGCCCTATTCTGCCCAAAAATGTAAATATTCGTCCCAGTATCTTTAATAAAAAATGAAAATTCCAGTGCCTTTTACTTTTATCATCTAAGTAAGCCTGGTTGTAAAAAACTGCAAACAAAACCGGGAAAATAATTATGCTCACTATCTTTAAAAATTGGTTGTCGTAAATGCCAAAACTCAATGCTATTAAAAAAATTGGCAATAACCAAATTAAATCCCTTATTACAAATTTTTCTTTTCTATAGAGCATCCGAATAAATAAAATCATAAACAATAACAAAAAAACAAAAGCATTAAAGCCGAGAGCATAAATCCCCTCACTCCAAAAATTCCACACAAAAATCACCCAAAAGAGAGAAATAGCTGAACACAAAAATAATTCAATTACAATTTTTTTAGTTAATGTTTCTTGGATTTGTTTTCGCCTAATATTATTTTCCATTTAGTTGTTGTTCCGCGGCAGTCTCCTAAAAGCCGCGCGGAGTAGGCCACGGCGTGGCTAGACGCAACAGCAGTCCCTATCGGAGACTGCTGCAAAAATAAATATCAAATATAATAAACTTTATTTAGCTAGGACATTTTTTACGATTTCGCTGACCTTTTTCCCGTCAGCCTTTCCTTTTGTCTCAACCATAACCTGCTTCATAATATTACCGAAATTTTTAGCGCTAACATCTTCGGTGGAATTAACTATTTTATTTACAATATCCTCAATATCTTTATCACTCATCTGCTCAGGCAAATATTTTTCTAAAATCAATAATTCTTCCTTTTCTTTATCAACTAAATCAGGCCGATTGCCCTGCTCGTAGGCTTCAATGGAATCTTTTCTTTTTTTAACCTCGGCCTTAATAACCCCAATAATCTGCTCATCGTTTAATTTGGCTTCACCGGCTTTACGCAAAGATATTTCTTTATTTTTAATAGCGCTAATAAGCATACGCAAAACAGAAACAACAACCTTGTTTTTGTCGCGCAACGCCTGGGTTAAATTATCTTTTATTTTTTCTTCCATATTTTTTGTCGCTTTCCTCGTCAAGCTTGCCAATTTTTCTTAAATATTGCTTCTTGGTCCGCAGTTCTATACTTTTTAGAGCATACTTTTTCTGTTCCCGTTTATTTTTTTTATGAGACAAATGCTGCTTCTGACGAGCCGTATATAACTTACCGCTTTGAATTAAACCTTTGTTAAACCTCCTTAAAAAAGCTTCAAAACTTTCGCCTTTTTTTCTTTTAAATTCTACCACTTTCCCACCGCCTTTCTAGATAAATATATTAATTTATTAAAAATTATTTTTTCAACGGATCATGCCCATTAGCAACCTCAATGCCATCAAGATAACCGTCTCCGTCTGAATCTTTATTATTCGGGTCTGTGCCTAATCCTTTTTCTCTTTCATCTGTTAGCAAATCTCCGTCCGTATCAACTCCTCTGGTTGCCCCGGAATAAGTAATGGCTTGCATTATATTCCAGTCTTCGGTTGTATTAGGATTATAGCCGTAGATATTTCTGAATGTCTTAATTCCCTGTTTTTCTGAATCTAAATTCCTATTTTCCGCTTTTTGTCTTAATCCATAGGCCATAACCGTAACCGCGGCCTTGTCGCTATTATTATTATCCGCAATTCTTTTATATATTTTTTGAAATTGTTCTTTGGCCTGTTTTTCAGCGTCATCACTTGTTAAACTTGGCCAGCGGCCATTGGCTATCTTAATAACATCGGCTAATTCATCTTCTGTTTCCGGTAATTTATTAAACGCGCTTTTGTATGAATAAATTACTGCCGCTCTTTCGCCTTCGCCTAGTTTTTTAGTATTATCATCTACTCCATAGGTGATAAAATTATTTAGAGCGTTCTCCACTGTTTCTGATAGCGCTTCAACATCTTTTTTTAAATTTGATAAATATTTTATTTGGGTTTGCTGTTCTTTAACTATATTACGAAGTTCTTTTAATCCGGTGAGGATTTCGGATAGTTTGTTTTCCTTTAAATAACTAGCTTTATTCTTTATTTCAATAATATTATAATCAGATTTGCATTCCTTATTTACTGAAAAGTAATTTACTCCGCATTTGTCGCCTAAACAATGTTCTTCGCAAGATTCGTTGGCGTACTCTTCCCAGGTCTCTTCTGACTTGCATGAAGTATTGTCTTCGCTAATTTCTTCGTAATTGTCATAACAAATCCATTTTGCATATCTATAAAATTTCTCTTTTTCTTTTATGCCCTCACATTCACCATAATAATCAATACTGACGTCATTCTGGCTAACGGCCACGCATTTATTAGAATATGTCTTTCCGTCTATTCCACAAACAGGATCATATTCTAAATCACAAGCTACATTATTACTGACACAAGCGCCGTCTTGGCAACCGTTTGGGCAAAAATAAAGAGTATATGCATGCCTCCCATCACTTAAACAAGAATATTCTAATAGTTGGTTCTTGTCATCCTTGTTCATGTCTGTTCCTAGCTGGCTTTCATTCAAATCATAAATACATTTATCTTCTAAAATATCGCCATTTTTATCAATAACCGTCCCTTTCGCATAATAATCTTTTCCATTGTCGGAATCTGTACAAAATTCTGCGTCATTAATTGTTTTAAATATTTTTATATCTGTTTTGTCTACCAGATTGGTTTGTGCATCTAGGGCTGTAATATAATATTCATAATTAGTAGACGGCACTAAATTTAAGAGTATAGCGGAATGAACTTTTGTTGGCTCATCAGAAACCTTAAATAACCAATTATCACCATCTCCATATTTGCGATACCAAACATATCCCCTTAATTCTTCGGCCGTATTCCACGTTACGGTTGCTTCTGTTGATGTGATATTAGAAATTACAACATTAGTAATTGTTAAATTTGAATTTTCTTCTGCTCGCGTAATATTATCTAACCCAACCAAAAACACAATTCCGCAAACTAATAAGATAACAATTAAGGTATAGCATTTTTTAAATTTAAACATAATTTTTAATCACCTTACGTAAGGTCAAATATTTTTAAAAATATAATTTATTCTTAAATCTAAATTCTATATTTTTAAATTATCTAATTTCCATTATTTAACCTTTTTTCAATTTCAAATTTTACTTTTTTCAAACCAATAACTTCCTGAATCCCGGATTCCATATCCCTTAATAAAATCGTTTCATCAATTAACTCTTTTTGCCCCAAGATTAAACAATATTTAGCTCCCAATCTATTCGCTTCTTCAAGCTGGGATTTTAGACTGTCTTTGGTAAAAGCCTGCCTGACATTAATGCCGGATTTTCTTAATTCTTCAAATAAAACCAGAATCTTTCTCCTAGCCTGGTCTCCCAGTTGAGCGACAAAAATAATATTTTTAGAGTCCTTTTTTAACGGTATGTTCTTTTCTTTTATTTTTAATATTATTCTTTCAATGCCCAATCCAAAACCGCAGGCCGGGGTCGGATGGCCTCCCATATACTCAACCAAACCATCATATCTTCCTCCGCCGCCCAAGGCAAGATTCCCGACGGCAACCTCTTTTTCTTCGTCAACCGGCCATATTTCAAATACGGTCCGGCTATAATAATCAAGTCCTCTTACCAAATAAGGATTTAAACTGTAGGGAATATCAATTTCATCCAAATATTCCAATACTTTAATAAAATGCTCACGGCATTCATCGCATAATGAATCCACTATCTGCGGCGCATCCTCTCTTAATTCAACACAGTTTTTTTCCTGGCAATCAAGCAAGCGCAAAGGATTCTTAGCCAGTCTCTTCTTGCAGTCATTGCATAATTTTGATCTTTTTCCCCTTTCTTTATAAAATTCAATAAGTTTGGAGAGATATTCCCCCCGACATTCGGCACAGCCGATGCTGTTAATTTGAACCTGGACGTTAATTTGCAGTTCGGAAAAAAAATTATAAGCAATTAATATTATTAAAAAATCAGCCGCCGGATTTTCTTCGCCGAATATTTCCAAGTCAAACTGATATGATTGCCTGTACCGACCCGCCTGCGGCTTTTCATGCCTAAATATCGGCCCCAGCCAAAACATTTTAACCGGCTGCGGCAAATTAAACATGCCATGCTCAATGTAGGTCCTAACCAAACCCGGGGTTGCTTCCGGCCTCAGGGCTATTTTTTTTCCGTTTTTATCAACAAAGGAATACATCTCTTTTGACACAATGTCGGTAGCTTTCCCGGTTGACCTTTCGTATAACTCCAGATATTCCAATATCGGGGTTTCAATTCTGTTAAATCCATAAATTTTTGCCATCTCGGTCGCCTTTTTAATTACTAAATCCCAATATTTATAATCTTCAAATAAAACATCTTTCATTCCTCTTAATCTGGAAAATCTCATCGGTGGCCTTTTCGGCCCTTTGAATTTTAAATTCGGTTTATTATTCTTTATTTTTTTCTTTCTTGGCATAATTATTTAGTTATCTAGTTAATCGGTTACTTAGTTAAATAGTTAATTAGTTATACGGTTAGTTAACTTAGTTAATAGCCAATGTAACTACTAACTAATTAACCAAGTAACTAAATCAATACTGATATTCAGGCGCTTCAAATAAGCTAATTCTGTCGAACGGCCAACCCCTAAACAATACTCGCCCCGATAAAAAACTTTTCTTTATCGGCCCGAAACTACGCGAATCTTTTGATGAATTTCGGTTATCGCCCAAAACAAAATATTCATCATCGTCTAATATTATAATCTCTTCATTTAAGCTGTAAGTTTTTGTATTTTTAATTAAATAAGACTCATCTAATATTACCCCTTCTGGGTACTGGCTGTTATAAATCTTTACATCGCCGTTCTTAATCTGGATTTTTTCGCCCGGCAAACCCACTACTCTTTTAATAAAATATTCCTGCGGATTCAAAGGATAACGAAAAACAATAATATCTCCTCTGGCCGGGGACCTAAATCTATAAGTTATCTCATCAATTATTAAATATTCATGGTCATAAAAATTCGGCTCCATTGAAGCGCCTTTTACATAAAAAGGCTGAATTAAAAAATACCTGATCGGTATTATAATTGCCAGAGAAATAACAACTACTTTTACTAATTCAAAAACAAAGCTAAAAAAATTTCTAAGCATGGGATTAATCTAAACAAAAAATATAACAAATAAGAAAAATAAGAAACTATTCTCTTATTTTTCTCCTTGTTTCTATTTTTTATTTTTATTAATTTTAATATCTAAAACTAAATATAACATTAATTATAAAATAAATCAACCCCCTTAAAAAATAAGCATCGCGTCTCCGTAGCTGTAAAAACAATATTTTTTATCAATTGCTTGCCTATAGGCCGCCTTGATGCGCTTTCCGCCGGCCAAAGCCATAACCAGCATTAAAAGAGTGGATTTAGGCAGATGAAAATTAGTAATCATGGCGTCAACAATTTTAAACTTATAACCGGGGTAGATGAAATTTTTAATTTGTAATTTATAATTTATAATTTGACTAAAAGGTTTTTTAAAATCTTTCTTTAAACATCCTTCTAACGTTCTTGCGCTGGTGGTGCCAACCGCGATTATCCTTTTGCCTTCTTTTTTGGCTCCTATTATTCTTCTGGCAACCTCTTTTTTAATTTCCACAAATTCCGAATGCATTTTATGCTTTTTGATATTGTCCACCTTAACCGGCGCGAAAGTGCCCAAACCGACATGCAAAGTAATATATTCAAACTGCACGCCTTTGGCTTTCAGCTTCTTTACTAGCCCGGGAGTAAAATGAAATCCGGCGGTTGGCGCGGCCACTGAACCGACTTTTTTGCTGTCAGCGTAAACTGTCTGATAATTTTTTTGGTCGGCAGCCAAGCTGTAATTTTTTCTTTTAATATAAGGCGGCAGGGGCGTATGCCCGATTTTTTCAATAATTTTTATCATTTTGTCCCAAGGTTTATTAAATTTCACCAGCCAAGTGCCGTCTTTATTGTTCTTAAATAATACACCCTCCAACCCTTTGCCGAATAGCACTTCTAATCCTTCCCGCTTGCGACTGCCGCCAACCAGACATTCCCAGCTGCTGCCTTTTATTTTTTTATGCAAAAATATTTCAATTTTTCCCCCGGTTCCTTTTCTTCTGCCAATTAAACGGGCCGGGAACACTTTTGAATTATTTAAAACCAAAACATCGCCCTTTTTTAAATAATCAACAATATTATAAAATTTTTTATGCTCAATCTGGCCGGTTTTTTTATTTAATAAAAGAAGCCGCGAATGGTCTCGCGGTTTTTGCGGCTGTTGCGCGATTAAATTTTTTGGCAAATAATAATCAAAATCCGACAATTTCATGAATATAAAAATAAAATAATATAAAAATAATATAAAAAATTAAAAACAAAATACAAATACAACGGATTGTGATTTTCCTTTATTTTTAAATTTTTATTTTATTTTTATTTTTACTTCTTTCCGCCAATTTAATTAACGTATTTCTTACTTCATGGGGATGGGGAACTTCGTGGAATAAAAACCTCTGCTGGGCCCCGGCCGTTTGGATATAAACCTCGCCGTATTTTAATATAGTCGGGAAAAACCCCTGCACTTCGCTGGTAACATCCTGTATCCGATATAGTCTTTGCTCCGAAATAGTGCGGGCAAAAAAGCCTTTTTGCTGAACATCAATTATTCGCTCATTGGTAATAACCCAAATATCCAAATAATAATCAATAAAGGAAAAAAAGAAAAACACCCAGATAAAAAGATAATATGAGCTTGTCCCTAAAATTATTAAGGGATAAGAGATGGTTCCGTTAAACAGGGACGGCTGGGACGAAAAGGCTAAATAAAAAAATATCAACGGCAAAACAATCAATAAGGCAAACAAACACATTTTTTTTATTAAAATAAAAACATCCCGTCTTAAAATTTTAATTATTTTTTCGTCCTGGATTTTATTTGGCAGGCGATAAACAGACAGCATAAATTATAATTGAAAATCTATATTAAATAAACCTCTTAAGAGGGTAACATTCATGCTCCAGTCAATCTGACTAATATAATAATAGGAGCCGAAAAGCATAATAACCGAAACGCCGATATAAATAAAAGTCGTAAAAAAAGTGGTAAAATTCTTAAAGCCGAATTTAAACATATGATAAATCGCTATCAAGCCGAAAACAGACCATGGCACCAAAAAAGCAAAATATAAAAATAGAAAAACATATAAAGAAAAAGTCATAGTTCAAT
>CAYMCJ010000040.1:0-9364 GCA_964388985.1 uncultured Gammaproteobacteria bacterium
GTTACCCGCTCATAGTATAACAGTTAACAATTAACTATTAATTTTAATCAGGGAAATCAAACGATTCTCGCTTGCCCCGCATAGGAGCGAAGCGACTTGTGCGGGGTTACCCGCTCATAGTATAACAGTTAACAATTAACTATTAATTTTAATCAGGGAAATCAAACGATTCTCGCTTGCCCCGCATAGGAGCGAAGCGACTTGTGCGGGGTTACCCGCTCATAGTTTAATAATTAACAGATTTAAACCAAGAGAAAGTGAACGATTCCCGCTTGCCCCGCATAGGAGCGAAGCGACTTGCGAGGGTTACCCGCTCATAATTATGTTTACAAATCAAGGAGAAAAAAAATCAGAAGAAGTAGAGTCGGACGAACAGGATAAAAATATTTGGAAGAATATTTTTACTTCATTTTTTGATTTTAAGAATAAAAAAATTTTTGCCGGCGCCATTATTGTTGCCGTTTTGGCGATAATAATAATAGTTTTTGTTGTTCTGATATTAATAAAGGATGATAAACCGGAATTATCAGAAGAACCTGTTGGCAGCCCAACTACTCCGGCGACATTGCCCGGCGGTTTAGACAGTAGCGCGGCCGTAAATGCCAATGTCCAAAAATATGCCAATGTCAGAGCCGAATCATTACTTTATGGCAATTTTTATATAAAACCAAAGGATGATTTTATAATAGATTTGGCTGATTATAATTTGCCCATTAACATAAAATCAGATGTATTAAATTATTATGATGTTTCACGAAAGGCCAGCCTGGATTCGGTTTTAGACAGCCTTAATAATAATGGTTTTGCCGCAATGGATAATCCGTTTGCGCTCCAAGCGGATAATTTTTTTGAAATTTATGAATTGTTAAGCAGTCAGAGCGTCCCAGTATTAATCACGAATGATTTTTTAATTTATTATCAGCAGAATATTTTTAAAACCATATTTAAAAATATACAAAAGGATGTTTTTTATAGAAACGTTTGGGATATAGGTAAAAATTTATTTGCCATTGCCGACAGTCGATATAGGGAAAATTTTGAAAAAACAGGCATCACCAATGACCATATAGTTGAAGGGCAGAGACTAGAAGCTTTATATTTGGCAATTCTTTTAAAACTTTTACAGCCGACCGGCGGGCAAATTGACCCCAGCGATAATTACGGCAATAAAGATAAATTTAGTTTGGCCGAAGCGGCTTTATATAATTTTAATCCGCCGGATTATTTGCAGTCTGATATAAATCGAGAAATTGAATTAATAAAAAATGCCAGAATAACGACAAAGTCCCCGACTTTTTTGTATAAGAAAGACTATACCGAATATAGTGTGCCCAATGATTATAAAAAGAATGCCAAATTAAATAATTTTTATCTGGCTATGCGCTGGGTTAATTCATTATTTCCGGCGTATTATAGAAACGGCGACTGCGAAAATTGTCTCCTGGATGAAGATGATTGGCTTATTAGCAATATAGCGGCCTGTTGGCTAGCCAAAGATTTTTCCGATAATCAGGATATAAAAAATCAGTGGGCGAAAATATATAAGATTATTTCTTTTTTTTCCGGTTTGAAGATAGATTTGACTTATTTGCAATATCAAGAATCTTTAGTTAATCTTTTCGGGGATGATTATGATATAAATTTAATTTTTTCCCAGGACAATAAAGATAAAGATGAAAATATAGCCAGGTTAAGCAAGGCATTATCAAAATATAAATTTTCCGAATTAGAGGGCGGTTTTAGCAGAGATAATGAAGAAGATAAACCAGAAATAGGCATGCGGATGTTGCAGGTGCCTTATTGGCCCAATGATTATATTTTTAAGCAATTAACAACTCCCAATGTAACCCTTTATAATAATACCGGCGAAAGGCCGAATTTTGGCGATAATAAGACATATTGCGTAGTAGACAGAAAGTATAGTCGTTGCAAAGGCATCGGGCTGGATATTATTAATTTAATAAAGCCATTATCTAAAAATAATAATTACTTTTTTGAAAATACGAATTATAATAATTACGAGGAACGGGTGGCAAAATTAAAAATATTATTAGGCGGCTTTAATGTAAACAGCTGGCATAATAATAACTACTGGGCAGTATTGGATATGGGCAAATCTTTAATTGAAGTTGATGACGCGGCCAAGCCGGTTTTTGCCAGGAATAAAAATTGGCTGGAAAAAGATATAAATACTGTATTGGGGGCCTGGGTTAATTTACAGTTGCCAGAAGATGAATTGGATTTTGGTTCTTCGGATAATAATGTTTTACCGGGGCGGGCGGCTGATTATAATAAATACAGTTATATTGAGCCCAATAAAAATTTAATTGACGAATTGATAGCTAACACAAATATGTTGTCGGGAATGCTGGCCGTTCTCGGCATTACCAACGAGGTGGCTGATTTATATACTAATTTGGAAGAATTAAGCAATGATTTAATTAGTGTAAGAAAAATAATAAAAAAAGAATTGGGCGGAGAGGATTTAAATGAAGGTGATTGGCAGGCAATAGAAAAAATTTCCACAAAATTTAAAGTTTTAGCAGGGGGCGACAAGGCCATCAAGATGGTTTTTGATACTAACAAAGCTGGAGCCAATGGAATGAATGAGAATATAAAAGGAGTGAAGTTATTAGTTATAGTTTATCAGTATAATAGCAATAAAATTATTGCCGTCGGTCCGATTTTTAATTATCAGGAGAAAGAATAATATTAAAAAAGTAATTTATGGTAAATAAGTAAATTATATTAAATTAAATTTATGAGAAGAAAATGGCGTAAAGCCAAACCAAAACCAAAAAAAATTTTTCGCGCCAATCAACAGATTAGAATACCTGAAGTTTTTTTAATTGATGAAAACGGGGAAAATGTCGGGGTAGTAGCCACCAGCAAAGCCATAGAGATGGCCAAGGAAGCGGGGATGGACTTGGTGGAAGTCAATCCGAAAGCGCATCCTTCCGTGGTAAAAATTATAAATTTGGGTCAATTTAAATATGAAGCGGAAAAAAGGGCGCACAAGCAAAAACTTCAACAAAAAAGAATTGACACGAAAGGGGTTAGGCTGTCTGTCAGGATTAGCAACCATGATTTTAATTTTCGGTTGAGTCAAGCCATAAAATTTTTAGAAAAAGGGAATAAGTTAAAAATAGAATTAATATTAAAGGGGCGAGAAAGGCAACATCCGCAAAAGGCCGTGGAAATTATCAACAATTTTGTTAATGAACTTGAACAATCAGGAAAATTAAACTTAATTCGAGAACAGGACTTGACAAAACAGGGCGGAAGGTTTATTATTATATTGATAAATAAAAGTTAGTTAATTAGGGATTAGTTAATTAGTTTTAAAACTGCGCTAATCCATTTTTTATTTACAGTTAGTTAATTAACTGAAATATATGCCGAAAATTAAAACTCACAAAGCCAGCGCAAAAAGGTTTAAAATAACCAAAAATAATAAAATAATCAGGCGTAAGGGGGGGCAGGATCATTTTAACGCGCGAGAATCCGGCACCACTACCCGTAGTAAACGCCGGGACATTACAGTATCTAAAAGCGATAGAAAAAACATAAAAACTTTAATACCATATAATTAATGTTATTTTCCCTAGCGGGAAAAGCCGCAAATGCGAATGCGGCACATGCGAATTAATTAATTTATTAAATCTAAAATTTTAAATTATAAATCTAAAATTATATATGTCCAGGGTTAAAAGAGGTACAACTCATATTAAAAAAAGAAGAAAACTTTTACAGAAAGTGAAAGGTTATAAGTGGGGAAGAAAGAAGTTGATTCGTTTAGCTAAAACCGCCTCCACTAAGGCTGGCGCCCATGCTTATGCTGACCGTAAAAAAAAGAAAAGCAATATGCGCCAGTTATGGCATATTAAAATAAACGCCTTTGTCAGGGAATGGGGTTTATCATATTCAAGATTTATTAATAAGCTTAAAAATGGTAAAATAGAATTAGACCGGAAAATATTGGCCGATTTATCGGTAAATAATAAAAAAATTCTGGCTAAAATAATAGAGAAAATAAAATAATTTTATTTTTATATGCAATGGATTAAAATTTCACAAATTACTATAGCCTTGATGCTTATGTTGGCCATCTTGTTACAGAACAGAGGGGCCGGGCTTTCCGGTATATTTGGCGGAAGCGATAATGTCTATTTGGCCAAACGGGGAATGGAAAAAATTCTTTTTTTTGCAACTATAGTGTTGGCAGTTTTATTTTTTGCGATTTCTTTTGTCAATATAATAATATAAGCAGGATTAAATATTAATAAAATTTATTAATTTTTAAGGTGGACTCATCAAAAAATAAAATTACGGTTTTATTTCATAGGATCAAATCTATGGCTAAAAATAGATTAGCGCCTTTTTTGTCTTCTAAAGAAAATAAATTTAATACAGCTGATGCGAACAACCAGAATTATAAGCAGGAAAAATTGGATAAGAAATTAGTTTATTCTCTCTCTAAATCTAAAATTCCCAGTTTTAGGCAGATTAAATATATAAAAAGATTTTTAAATCCGAAAGAACTTTGGTGGTTGCGGGGATGTTTGATAACAATAATTATTTGTTTTTTGTTTATTGGCGCTCAATTTTACAGGACTCATCTAAAAATTGTGCCGATAGCCGGAGGAGAATATACGGAAGGCTTGGTTGGCACGCCTAAATATATCAATCCGCTATATTCAAGCACCAGCGATGTTGATGGCGATATTGCCCAGTTGATTTTTTCCAGTATTTTAAAGAGAGGAAAAAACAGTGAATTAGCCAATGATTTGGCCAAAGAGTATATTATCAGTGAAGATAACAAGGCTTACACTTTTACAATAAGAGATAATCTAAGGTGGCAGAATGGTGAAAAATTAACGGTTGATGATATTATTTTTACTTTTAACGCAATTAAGGACAGCCAATATAATTCTCCTTTGCGTTCCAGTTTTATCGGCGTCAATATAGAAAAAGTAGATGATTATAGTTTTAAGTTTATTCTAGAGGAGCCCTATGCCGCCTTTTTGGAGTTGTTGACTTTCGGCATATTGCCGCAAAATTTATGGACGCAAATTTCACCGGAGTCAGCCAGTTTGGCGGAGTTGAATTTAAAGCCGGTTGGTTCCGGACCGTATAAATTCAAGTCTTTAATAAAAGATAAAGCCGGAAACGTAAAGGAATACAAATTAGTGATAAATCAGGAGTATTATGATAGAAAACCTTATATTGAAAATTTAAATTTTAAATTTTTTGTAAATTTTGAGGAAGCGGCCAATGCCTTGAATGGAAATATTGTTGACGGAATTAGTTACGTTCCGCGGCATATTAAAGACAATTTAATTTCTCAGGATTCCCTGTCTTTTTATAAATTGAATTTTCCGCAGATAACCGCCATTTTCTTTAATCAAAAAAATACTAATTTAGCCGATAAGAAAATTCGGCAGGCTTTAGCCTTGGCTATAGACAAGAATGATATCCTGCAAAATATTTTCAATGGAGAGATTCGTTTGATTGACGGTCCGATTTTGCCGGATAATTTTGCCTATAATAATGATATTAAGAAATATAAATATAATTTAGAGGAGGCGGAAAAATTACTTGACGAGGCCGGTTGGAAAAAAATTGTTGTTAGCCAAGAAGAATTGGAAAAGGCGGAAATTGAGAAAGAATCAGAGGACGAAAAAATAAAGAATTCAGCCGAAGAAAAATTGGCCATGGGTCAGGGCGAGTGGAGGACAAAAGATAATAAATATTTGACAATTAATTTAATGACCATAGATACGGATGAGTATGTAGAGGTGGCCGAGACAATAAAGAGATTTTGGCAGGAGGCGGGAGTAAAAACAATATTAAATATAGTACCGGCGGGACAAATTCAGTCTGAAGTTATCAGACCGAGAAATTTTGACGCTTTATTGTACGCCCAGGTGGTTGGTAACGACCCGGATTCTTATGTTCTTTGGCATTCCTCGCAGACTAGTGAAAGCGGTTTGAATGTTGCTAATTTTACCAACAAGAAAGTTGACCAATTATTGGAGGAAGCGCGCCTTACCTCGGATAAAGAGGAAAGAATAAAAAAATATAAAGAATTTCAGGAAATTTTAGCCGAAGAAGAGCCGGCAATATTTTTATTTTCCCCTGTTTATACTTATGTCCACAGTAAAAAGATAAAGGGATTTGATGTCCAAAATATACTAATACCAAAAGATAGGCTTTTAAATATTTCAGACTGGTATGTTAAAACCGGGAAAAGAATAGTCTGGTAATTGGATACTATTAGAACTCATTAATCTAAACAATTTTTGGCCGGGTTGACAAGCCGGATAAATAAGTTTGCCGGAGTGGTGAAACTGGTAGACACGCATGGTTCAGAGCCATGTGCCTGCGAAGGCGTGGAGGTTCAAATCCTCTCTCCGGCACTAAATTTTAGCGGGTTAAACAACCCTTTCTCTTCAAATTAATAATTAAACATGGCAGATAGTTATTTCTGCATTTACAAAAACACTATGATAACAAAGTACAAGCCAAAATCAATTGGCAGAAGAACTGTACCGGCCAGGAAAGTATCCGGCGGGGGCAGGGTTAATATTGAAAATTTTTCAAGAAGAAGGACCAGACCAAGCGGCCGGGGTCAAACATATTTTAAGGCCGCTGACGCGCGTGGAAAATTAAAAATTATAGTTTTAGGCGGTTTAGAAGAAGTGGGGCGCAATATGACTTTAATTGAATATAATAAGGAAATTATTATTATTGATATGGGCTTGCAGTTTCCGGAAGAAGATATGCCCGGTATTGATTATATAATTCCCAATATATCATATTTTGAAGGTAAAGAAGATTGGATAAAAGGCGTAATAATTACGCATGGACACATGGACCACATCGGAGGCATTCCTCATATTATGGGGGAAATTGGAAATCCTTCTATGTTTATGGGTAAATTAACCGCCGGGTTAGTGCGGAAAAGGTGCGAAGAGTATAGAGAATGCCCTAAATTAAATATTGCGATAATTGATGAAACTTCAAGCTTGCGGTTAGGTTTAAATTTCAAAGTTGAATTTTTAAGGGTAAATCATTCTATACCGGATTGTTTCGCGGTTATTATTCATACGCCAGTCGGCACAGTTATACATACGGGCGATTTTAAAATTGATTTTTCTCCGGTTAATGATAAGCCGGCTGATTTAAATAGAATAGCTCAGATAGGGGGACAGGGAGTTACGCTTTTACTTTCAGATTCAACTAGCGCTACAAAACCAGGTTATCAAATTTCTGAATCTTCAATTGGTGATGAGATTGATAGATTATTTGAAAAAATAAATGGGCGGATTATTATTGGCACTTTTGCGTCGCAATTATCCCGTATTCAGAAAATTTTTGATTTGGCCGCCAAGCACGGGCGGAAAATATATTTGCAAGGACGAAGCATGAAAGATAACGTAGAAATTGCACATCAGATTGGGTACCTTAAATTTAATCCGCACTTATTAGTTTGCGACACAGAATTAAGGCGTCTGCAAGATAATAAAATAATTATACTTGGAACCGGGGCTCAGGGAGAAAATAATGCTTTTTTAATGCGGGTAGTAACCGGAGAACACAAAACTATTAGATTAAAGCGGGGCGATACTGTTATTTTTTCTTCTTCTATTATTCCGGGCAATGAACGCACTATCCAAAGCCTAAAAGACATAATTGTCAGGCAGGGAGCAAAAATAATTCATTACGAGATGATGGATGTGCATGCCGGTGGACATGCCAAGCAGGAAGACCTTAAGCTTATGATGCGTCTTTTAAAACCTAAATTTTTTATGCCCATAGAAGCTAATCATTATATGCTTCAAGCCCACGCTGATTTAGCTGAACAAGTGGGGATATCAAGAGATAATATTTTTATAGCCGACAATGGCCAAATATTGGAGATTGAGAAAGATGTTAAGGGCAATATTGGCGGGGCCCTAAGTCAGGAAAAAGTGATAACCGATTATGTGATGGTTGACGGTTTAGGCGTCGGAGATGTTTCTAATATTGTGTTAAGAGACAGGCGGGTTATGGCGGAAGACGGTATGATTGTGGTTATAGCGACTATTGATTCTAAGACAGGAGATATAATAGGAAATCCTGATATTATTTCAAGAGGTTTTGTCTATATGAAAGAAAACAAGAAATTAATTGAAGATACCAGGATGAAAGTTAAACAGATAGCAAAGAATAGTTCTTCCCGCACTCAAAATGATATTGACCATATTAAAAATACTATTCGTAATAATATCGGACAGTTTTTGTTCAGCAAAACCAAGCGCCGGCCTATGGTTCTGCCGGTGGTGATAAAAGTGTAAAACAGGCAGTCTTCATAATATATAATGTGGAACGTATAATTTTTCATAACTCGTAACTCATAACATGGAATATAAAAACAGAGATATCGCATTGCAATGTCTCTGTTTTTTATTTGGCGGAAGAAATTATTTAATATTAAAACTGTTTAAAATTTGTTCAAAAATAGGAACATTATTTTCCCATTTGTCTTCCGTGGCGTTAAAGTTTAATATCCAAACATCATTATTTTCGCCTTTTATAGCAACGGTTAAAATTTTAAAATCAGTATTATTCTGTCTAACATAGCCATCCATAACTAAAGCGTCCCGACCATTTATTTTTACATTATTTTCATTGTCAAAACTAATTCCGGGCGCGGACTCTTTAATCTGATTTTTTAAAGAATTAATATAATTAGCAAAGGTATCACCCCGGATTTGGTCCTGACTGATTGATAAATAGGTTTTAAAATCATTTTCAGATGTTTCATTAATATAAATAAAAATTGATTGTCTATCGTCTTCTTGGGCAATCTGCCAACCCGCGGGCAAAATTAAATTATAATCAGATGTTTTTATTTCAGTAGGTTCACCTGACTGTTCAGTCGTTTCTTTTTGGGTTTGTTCATCAAACCCCTGTTTATAAATTGCAATAATCTGATTATATAATACATCCGAAATTTTATCTTGGCGGTTAGACTGAATTACTTTGTAAGTTAAGCCCTCGGCCAAGTTTTCCAGACTGTTTATTATACCCAGCCTAACTACATCCCCGTCTTTAAAAGCAATAATTTTATCAACCATTATATCGTCTTGAGCAAAGCATTTATTAAAAATCGCCATTTGCCCGTTTTTAAAATATGGTTCCATTGAATCGCCGGCGATTCTAACCGGATAAGAGCAGGCCAAAGAAGACACAGTATTATCGCTTCCCAGGATGTTAGTAATATATTTAGCCGGCATAAAACGAAAAATCAGAACAGCTAAAATTATTACTGCGGCAATAATTGATAAAATAATATAAATTTTTTTCATAGGTTTTTAAA
>CAYMCJ010000041.1:0-9307 GCA_964388985.1 uncultured Gammaproteobacteria bacterium
TTTTTACTATTGTTTAGTTATATCATAAATAACTAAAAAAAGCAAGCTTAAATAGAGCTTTGGATTAAAATAGCTAAAACACATAAAAATACGGCTATTTTTAAACCGTATTTTTTATTGGCTCGAATTTTATAAAAAAATCCGAACGTAATTTTCCTCCTACGCCGAGGCTTCGGCGGACAGGCAAGTTTTTTTATGTACATACATTTAAAACGCTGCGGCAGTCCTTTGGCGGAAACTGCCGGGGAACTAAAACAACATTCTGATTTGACTTTCAGCATTGATATTTTCTGGTAGACATGAAATAATTGCATTCTCTTATTTTGTAAAGCAACCCGTCACATAACTGGTTGTGCTTTCTAAATCGGGCTTATCGGCTAAAATCGCAGAATTTGAGTTATTCAATAGTTCAAATTTCGCCTCATTTAATTGACTATATTTAAGTAATGTATAAATTGTGGCCGGAGAATCAATATCTAAATTATAAATTTCATTGAATTCAAAATTTTTAATAGCCTTAAGGCTGACTTGATCATTTTTTTGAGCCGTTATACTATCTTTGTAATGAGAAAAATCAACACTAGCCAACACCAATACTTTTTCATTTTTAATTATTTCAAATAGCTTATTGGCTAAAATCTCCGCTGACTCTTCACTAACATTTGCTTTTAGGATAATCGGCAAAAATTTTACATCAGGGAAAATTTTTTTGATAAAAGAAACTTCGCTTGTTATTGAATGTTCTTTTTTTATAACTTCTTCTTCAACTTTAACCTTATCCCATCTTTTTATTTTTTCTAAAATATCTTGGTCACATTCTAAACCCCCATAAGGCGTTTGCCAATCATAGCTTGAAGTAATTATATCTGAATTTCCTTCATTATAATGGTTAGGGCCAATTAAAATAACTGCTTCATAATTTTTAATTTTTAGATTATAAAAAAATTCTGCTATTAAATCAGCCGCTAACAAATGATGCGGGATTACTCCGGCCACCACTTCTTTTTCAGATAAATCTATCTCTTTTTTATTAAACCTGGAAGCTGTCTCATAAAAATTCAATCCAGTTGGATTTGATAAATGATAATTTTGGGGAGATTCTTGAGCTGGGTATTTATAAAAATCTATAAAATAAAATACACCAAAAACAATTAAGCCCGTAAAACACAGGCTTAATATTATTGAAATATTTAATTTCCAGTTATTTTTTTTCATCCTATTTAATTAGTTCAATTGACCACTTATCACCGGCTGGCAGTTGACCTTGACCATCATAAACCTTGGTCTGCCAATCTTCATCAGATAATCTTTCGTCTAAACTATCAGTAAATTCATAATGATTAAATACGGCTCCGCGGGTTAAGCGGGCACCATTGGTGTCTTTTACCACTGCATAAATAATAAACGGCTTGCCGGTTGCTTCATAAAGAACCTGCTCATGGATTGCATCTGTATGAATGTCGGCAATAATACCCGCCCTCTTTTCTTTTTCGGTTAATTCCTGATTGCCGATTGGTGACACTACCTGCCTCAAGTTTAAACTTATAGTCCTCAATTTTTCAAAATCATCATCGCTGATTTTTTGATTCTGCAATTCTTGCTCCGCAATTTGCTTAAAAAATATGGCTGAATCAATAAATGCTTTATATTTATATTCAAATTCCTGCGGAAATACATTCCTGTCTTTCAATCCTCTTTCAGTAGTTTCTGCCAAAGTTATAATTCTATTCCAAAAAGTTAAATCAGGCTCAACATACCCCTTAACTGCTGGCGGTAGTTCTGGCGGGTTGTCGCCCCCGCCGCCTAATTCCGCATAAGATTGTTTGGCATATAATAATGTATCGTGTTTTAATTCCGTGAATGAACCAAAGACCGTGCCCAAATTCTTTTTTAGCCAATTGTCAGTTTGCATAAAATATGGGTAGCCATCACCGTATTTCGCCAACAATGGTTTAAAACAATTTAACCAGCTCCAATAAATATTTTGCGTCCAAACCGTTGGTACGTATTGAAAAAACTCTTGTTTTAACCTGTTTATAACTTTAGCAATTATTTTATCTGATTGCCTGTTTTGTTTTTGAATCCGTATCGGATCATTCACCCACTCATCTAAATAATTCTTAACAACTTGATTATCAGGTGCGATTATATTCAGCGGCATTAAGGCCGTTGGCATTGTCGGCAGTTTTTGTCCGGTTTCAGTATCAGGAGCTTCATCTCCTTGAGTAAGTTTATTAATAATATATGCATCCGGAGTAAATCTTTGTCCCATAAAACGAAATTGTAATGTTTCGGCTAATAATTCTTCTTTTGTTTTGGCATCATAGTCAGACATTATAATTACTTCGGATAAAATTTTTGGCAATGGCAATTCTTCCTTTGCTTTTTTTATAAATTCATCTAACTTCTCATCATCTGTAAAATCTTTATCTAAAACATTATCATCGCCATATACTTCTTTAATTAAATCAGTATATTGATAAGCGGTTGAATCATCAACTTCACCTACAAAAAAATCTATCACCACTGACATATTGGACCACATTTTTGACAATTCCTCCTCACCGACTTTAAGATTATTAATTTGCCCGGTCATAATTAGAGCCTCCCTGGTTAATTCCGGACTTTTTAACACAAAACCCATCCGGCCATACCACATCATGGCGATAAAATAACTTTTTAAAATATCATTTTTGGTATAATGGGATCTTGGTTTAAACTGCGAATAGTCATTTTCAAATTCTGGGCGATATGGCGTAAACAGCGGCGAAGGTCCTTTGCCGCTGGCTTTCTGTATTAGTTCTAATTCTGATTTAGCTAAATTATAAATTTCATCACTAAGTTCAATTTCATTGTACACTTTATTATCTAATGAAAATTCTAAATCTTTTTCGCTGTTGACTATCATTTGATTATCGACAGCGTCCAAATATTGGGCAAAAGTATCGTACTCCTCCGGCTTTAAATCAACCCTGGAAGAATCGTTGCCTGCATCCAAAATAACAAGAGGAATTAAATAATAAGTTGACAATCTCTTGTATGATTCTTTTAGATTTTTATTATCTGTGGAATTATATTTATTAATTGAATCCAAAAATAACGCTCTTGCCATTGACCGAAGCATCGGCTGAAACTTGGTTTCTTCTATTTTTTGGAAGCTCCTGTCAACTAAAATATGATATAAATGCAAAGCCGCATCACTACTGATAAAAATTGCATTATTTTGTTTGCGATAATATTGGTTAGAATTTCCGTCGAAACTGTCATATATATCAACAAAATCATCCATGTCCCGCCACGCCGACTGGTCTTTAATTATGTTATTGTAACCAAGAAAAAAACCATCATTTTCTAATGTTTGTTTTTGCGTTTCGGAAAACTGAATATTTTCTTCTTTTGCAAAACTTTCCAAATTTTCTATTTCTGAAATTTTTATCTTACTAAGAGGTATTGAGGGCTTAATTTTACTGACGATTTCTTCAATCTGGGCAAAAACCGGTTTGATTAGACTAAATTTCCACATGCTATCATCTATCCGCTTATCTTTATCCGCCTGTTTATCAGTGTACTTATTTACCGCAACATCAATAACTGACTCTTTATTTACTACAAAAAAATAAGCCATGGCTGACAAGGCAATTATGGCTAGCAAGATTAGAGGGATTAAAATAAACTTATTTTTAATAAAAATTTTACTTTTTAATCCTTCGCTAACATTAGTGTTATTTGCAGCTTCACGGTTATTATTTGGGCTTAAATTTTGATTTTTTAAATTATCATTTTTCTGGGACATATATACTTCTTAAATTATAAAATACACTTTAATAGCCTATATTGTAAAAAAATATAATTAATTTTTCTTATTTTAGTAAGATAAATCTTTATCAATTATTAATAATTTTATTTTTTGGTTTAAGAAGAAACAAGCTTAAAACACCAACAAAAAGAAAAACTATGGCCAGAAGGAAAAATGTAAAGTTGCCTGTGGCCATCTTTTCTGAAAGCTTGTAAGTAATTTTTTTTGTATCGCTATCAAATTTTATTTCTTTCGCTTTGTCGGGAAGCTTGACGGTTATAGTTGTCACTTCGCGCATCTCTTGAGTTACCTGCCCCGTAATGTTAAAAACTAATACGTTTTTATTCTGCGCCGACAGATTAACTTTATCAACGCCTTCAGCCGCGAAATAATCTATTTCCCAATGATCGCCGCGGTTTACCGAAACGCCTTTTAAAATATATCCCGCTATAATCTGATTTTTCCCTTCATCAAGCTTAATGTCAACATTTTCCATCTGACTGGGCAGATTGGCCGGTTTGAATGTTCGGATAAACGTGCTCAAAACCGGAAATCTTTGCCGAAAATCCGCGAACGCGGACGCCGACATAGTTATTACATCTTTGACCTTCGCGTCGCCGTTATCCTGGACGACAGCGTCCGATTTATCCTCTACTTCAAAAATACTTACCTGTTCCACGGCAGCCGCCGGCGTCAAATAACAAAATATCGGCAAGACCGCGCCGGCAGATAGTAAAAATAAAGTTAAAATCTTCCTCATAATTTTATTCTTAAAAGCTGAAAGTATTTAGGACGTTTTCAGCAGCGCTCTGATTTTTTTGCGCGTTTTCATCGTCCGGAAAATCATAAATAATCGCAAAACCGTTGCCTTGAAACTCGAAATATCTGGCTATTAAAAGATAGGGGGCTCCTTTAACCGTAGCACTATAGACCACTTTGGCCGCCGGGACGCCGCCGACCTCGCCTTGCTCCTGCTCTCCCGATTGCGCGCCCATCGGAGCCAATAAATATTGTTCTATCGTTTCCCTGATAGCGGCAACGTTTATCCCATAACCCCACGTGACGATAAACTCCTCTTCTCCCCCGGGAGAATACAAATCAACTTCGTTCGCCGCTTGGCTGATTGTCCAGTTATCGGGATACGAAATCCGCCAGACTGGATAAGAATTGGTAAAAGTCGCGGAGCTTTTGCCAGACCCGGCTGAAGGACTGCTGCTGTCCGAAGATTGTTGGGCTTGTCCGGTTGAGCTATCCCCATACTGGCTAATTCCCCACTTTTCCAAAATATCCGGCGGCAGCTGTTCCAATTCTGGCGGCACCACTCCTAGCCCCTGATACATTTCAACATCCACGACGACAAAAGGTCCCTGCATTGCCTTTTCGTAAGTTTGCGCGCCGGCCTGGACAGCTTCTTCAAAAGTGACCTGGCTGTTTAAGGCGGTTGATTCTATAGAAACATTCTGGCCGCTGGGCAACTGGACAACTGGAAAAGCATGCCCGGGCATCATAATCACATATGATTTTAATCCTTGGGAAGCGGCGGAAGCGGCCAGCCAAATGGCCGTATCAAAACAAGTGCCCGCGCGATCTTTAATAACATCGCGCGGATATTTAACGAATTGGGACATTTTTCCGGTCCAAAACGCGGAAGGCTCGGTCTTATATTCTATTCCATTATTCACTGCCACTGTCCAAATTCCGGCCAGACTCCTTAGCGCGCCTTCGTCGGAAAGGCTGGCACCCGCGCCGCCAGCCAGTTTGGTTCCCATATCAGAAAAAGCCATAACTACGGGATCGGCCGGAGTCACGTAAGCGGCCACCAGCGGATAATTGCTAAAAGTGTCATAAAAAGTACCGGTATTTTCTTCCGGTGGAATACCGGAAAAAATAAAATCATGACCGCCCAAAATGTTGACTGGTTTAGTTTCCGCTAATTCCTCTTGTTTGCCTTCCGGCTTGGCGGTGTAAGAAACCTTGACCCTAATATTAGACGGCATGGAAGTTTTAAGCTTGGCAATCTCAGCGGAAAGTACCGGGTAGTTCAAGTCAACAATAGTACTGCCGGGGAGTAATACGGGATAAACTTTCGGCTCGCTCCAATCCGCTACGTTGTCAATTTTATAAGAAAATTTTATATCATAAGCAGGACCGGTGCCCGAGTTGGTCAGGATAGTTTTGCTGGCCCAAAATCCCAATTTAGGATTGCCATAAACCTTATAAACCGAACTCATGATGTACTCTGGAGTCAAAACTTTGGAGTCAAGCTTGGGGCTGCCTGAATAAGCATGAAAAAAATACAAAAAAAGGCAGACAAAAACTGTCAGGCCGCAAAAACTTATAAAAATTTTTTTATTCCTTTTCTCTCTAAGAAAATCTATAATTTTTCTTATAGGTTCTATCATATTTTTATTATAGCACAAAAGCAAAATTACCGCGCAACCGGTCAAATAAGCGGGCTTTCTATTTATATTCAAATTGATTTCCTATTTCAGATTTGAAACAATTTAGTGTTCAATAACGTTTCATTTCCACCGATAGAGATGCACTGCTATATACATTGACAGCATCCCCAACAAAAAGCCGCCAGAGAGTAGTCCAAAGCTATTTAATTTCGCCTCTCCGCCCACGTACCACGCGATGCAGTTTACTAGCACAAAAACGATAATAACACCGGTTACATATAGCCACAAAGGATATTTTTTCATAATTTCAGTATAGCATAAGCAAAGCATAAATTCTAACATCCATCTTGGGTACAAAAAATAACGCTAAAATTAAGCGTTATTTTTTTGGCTCCCGATTAAGGTCGTGTTTAGAACGCTTGATTGGAATAAAATAGCGGAAGAGTTTAGTTTATTACAGCAGGGCGTATTACTTGGCCAGCGGGCGGAGCAATAACACGGCAAGAAGTAAAACTAAAATCCCGCCCGCAAATCCACGAACATTTTAGCATTTTCGTGCCACGACACTCCCAAACTTGGCGATGCAGTAGGAAGCGCCATTTCGTATAAGAGCTTAGTATGCGAAGTCATAGCAAAAAATTTGTTTTAACGATGTTCGTTTTTCGCGCGAATTAAAAGCGGATATAAATTAAACATTTTCGCGGATTTCGCATACTAATTCTTATACGATGTGGCGGGACGCGCTTTAACCTTTGCGGTAATAGCGAATTACTTGGAAAAATATAGGTTTTTTACTTTTCTAAAGGGCGTTCGCTTCCGTAGAAGCGAAAGGCAAGCCCTTTAAAAAATAAAAAACAATTCCTTTTAAAACCGTGTTTTTTTAGCTTTGTTTATAAAGTCAAACAATTTGATTTTTTAAACAAAAAAGGCCATAATATTGATATAAATTAAAAATGTAGCAAAAAAGCGATGAAAGATGTAAAAGGCAAAAAAATAAATAATAGATTTGACGAAGAGGCCGAAAGATATTTTGCAACCAAAGGAAGCGTAAAACTTTGGAATTATTTTTTAGAAATATCAAAAACTGATTATTTTCAAGATAGAATAAAAGAATTGCGAATTAAATATAAGATACCAAAAAATGGCTTTAATAGATCTGAATGTTATACAATTCCACCCGACGAATGGAGGGTTATATATTCTGATAAAATAGCAGAATTAAATATAGAATTTGAAAATATCTGCAAAAAATATCAACTTCACTATATGGATTGGATGGAGGTAATAGAAAATTATTTATTCTATAATAAGCTGGGAAGAACAATGCATACTAATTCTTATAACCTATGTTTGCTTTGGGATATTTTAGAAGATAAACAAGAAACGATACTGGAAAAACAAGAAGGTATTTATTCTGATTGTTTTGAAAAAAGCGATGATTTGGCTTACCCAATAGCAATTAGAATTAGCCCCTATGCCAGCCAAAGAGATATTATTGATTACGTTAAAAAAATATTCCCTACTATTTTACAATATCAAGAAACTTACAGAAAAAAAGGTATAAAAATCGGCAAAGTAAAAACAAAAAATAAAGGTATTCAAGAAAGAAATGACTTAATATATAAAAATAAAGACAAAACCCTAAAAGAAATAAGGCATATTTTAGCTAACAAAAATATGTTCCTTGATGACGGACATATAGCTAAAATAATTTCGTTGGAAAAACAAAAAAGAAAAGAAGTGTAGTGCACAAGAAATGATATAGACTGCATAAAATTCTTATACAGATTTTTACAAAGATAATAACCTTAAAATATAAGGTTATTTTTTTATTTGTAAAAAATTTAATGAAAAGCCCTAAAAGCGACAAAATATCAAGCGAACAATTTGAATCCAAACATAATTTGACTGGCTTATTTAAGTTGCTTTTAGAAGTAGATATGCGAAATAACCCCCATTTATATGAAAATAACGGAAATACAAATAATCCCGATCAAGGCGAATAACGGCCTTATGGCCTTTGGGAGCGTAGTTTTTGACGATTGCCTGTATTTAGGCTCAATCGGCATACATAAGAGGCTGGCCGGAGCGGGCTACCGGATCACTTACCCGACCAAAAAAATCGGCGACAATAACATAAACATCTACCACCCGATAAACAAAAAAACGAGCAAGCTAATTGAAGAAGCAATAATTGCCAAAGTTGAAAAATTATTAAACCTATAAAACCGTAAATATTAAAGATGTAATGAAATGCTGGATACTATAATTTTAAAAATTCCAAAAAATAATTATTGGATTACAGATTATAAAAAATTTAAAACATCCAAACAAGCAATGGAAAGTTTTAGCGTTGGTTTTGCGAGCTTTAAAAATAATCCAACAAGCGAAGAAAAGAAAAGAGGAATTTATAAGCCGTGTTTGACTATTTACAGGCGAGGAGTCGGGCTTGATTTACAAATTCAATTTTCCGCTCCCAAGCTGTTGTTTAACAATAATTTAGACGAATTAGAGCAGACTGATTTTGATAAGGTAATAAAAACTTTAATAGAAAAATTGGCTGACATGGGCATTAAGGCGTGGACTAAAGACATTGAAAACGCCAAAGTGTTATCTTTTCATCCCTCAAAAAATATAACACTCAACGGAGGATATACAGCCACTTTTGCGATTAGAGAGTTAGCTAAAATTGATATAAGTAAAAAGTTTGATATTGATTTTAAAAATTACCGCAACAACGGCCAAGCATTGCAACTTTATACCAACTCCCACGCCATAGTTTTTTATGACAAAATTAATGACTTAAGCAAAGCAAAAAATAGGGCAATAGATAAAGACCAAACGGCGCAACAAAGAAATATTTTTGAATTTATAAAAGAAAAACAGCGAATTGAACTTTTAAGAATGGAGGTAAGATTAAGTAAAAAAGTAAAAATGGATGAAATATTGAAAGAAGTCGGCTACTCCCCAGATCCCCATTTTAAGGATATTTTTAAAAAGGATTTATGCCAAAAAATACTTAATTTATACTGGAATAAATTTTTTAGCGATAATCAATTTATATTTAGCGCAACCAGCGACCCGCAAGAAATTTTACAAAAAATTTTTA
>CAYMCJ010000042.1:0-9149 GCA_964388985.1 uncultured Gammaproteobacteria bacterium
TTTTAGTCATACACCTATTATTATACAGGTGTTGCGCTTACTTGTTGAACCCAAGGTATTAATTCTTGACATAATTAGGATTATATGCTATTATATAATATCGCTATTTTAAAAATATATAAAGATTATAAAAATAAATAATATATAAAAAATAAAAATATAAATCTGTTATTTTAGGAGGGAAAGAGATGACAAAAGCAACAAGGAATAGTCTTCTTTTTTTGACCGTGGTAGGGGTTTTATTTTTTTTAACCTTGGCCATATTTATAGTTTCTTCGAGGTTTTATCCCTCTGCCCGGCAAAGAGAGATTGATAATTTTAATAACCTGCCAATGCTGGGAGATTGTCCGGGGATTACGGCTGAGATACATGATGCTATTATTCGCGCATCCACTCAGTTTGGCGTTGATACTTCCTTAATTAAGGCGATTATCAAGGCTGAATCCGGATTTGATCCCAAGGCCGTGGGCGAGGCGGGCGAAAAAGGATTAATGCAGTTACTGCCCAAAACGGCCTTAGCAATGGGCGTGAAAAACGCCTTTAACCCCGGGGAAAACATTTCCGGCGGCACGCGCTACCTGGCGCGGTTGGTCAAGCGTTTTAATAGCGTGAGACTGGCGCTAGCCGCTTACAATGCCGGGCCGGGAAGGGTAAAAGCCCACAAAGGGATACCGCCCTATCCAGAAACGCGAAAATACGTGAAAAGGGTTATGGATTACTGTCGGGAATATAGTTCATAGCCTAATAGCCTAGTAGAGCAATTTAGTATTTCAACCCCTGTTCGCGGATTTATTCTGTGGACAGGGGTTTTTTCTTGCAAAAAAAATTTGGATTGTGTAAGATTAAAAGAGCGAGAAGAAAAATAAGAAAAATAAAAGTAAGAAGAACGTCACTTTTTATTTTTCTTATTTCTCTTTTTATTCTTATTTTTTAATATGACCGCCAAAGAACTACGCGAAAAATATTTGGATTTTTTTAAGAGCCGGGGACATGCCATAATCCCCAGCGCTTCTTTGATTCCGGAAAACGATCCGACCGTCCTGTTTACCACCGCCGGGATGCATCCGCTGGTGCCTTATTTAATGGGAGAGAAACATCCGGCCGGAAATAAACTGGCCAATTGCCAGAAATGCATCAGGACGACCGATATTGACGAAGTCGGGGACGCTATCCACCATACGTTTTTTGAAATGCTTGGTAATTGGTCATTGGGAGACTATTTTAAAAAAGAAGCGATTGAAATGAGCTGGGAGTTCTTAACTTCTAAAGATTGGCTTAATTTAGATAAAAAAAGAATAGCCGTTTCTGTTTTTGCCGGCGATGAAGATGCGGGTTTCGACCAAGAGGCATTTGCTATTTGGCAGAGTTTGGGAATACCCAAGGAAAAAATCGCTAAACTGCCGAAAGCGTCAAACTGGTGGGGGCCGGCTGGCATTACCGGACCATGCGGGCCTTGCACGGAAATGTTTTATTGGGTCGGAGACGAAAAAAAAATTCTGGGCAGCTTCAATGATGACAATGATTTGTGGGTTGAGATTTGGAATGATGTTTTTATGCAGTATAATAAGACGGCCGAAGGAAAATTTGAGCCATTAAAACAAAAAAACGTTGATACCGGCCTGGGGCTGGAAAGAGCTTTGGCGGTAATGAACGGGCTGGATGACAATTATAAGACAGGGTTATTTACAAATATTATACATAGAATTGAACAGTTGTCCGGCAAAAAATATTGCCAGATAAAAGAAATAACCAGGATGATGCGGATTATTGCCGACCATCTTAAGGCGGCCACTTTTATAATGGGCGATGACAAGGGTATTGCGCCGTCAAATATTGACCAGGGTTATATCGTCCGCCGGTTAATCAGGCGCTCAATCCGCTACGGCAAACAGCTGGGAATTAAGTCCGACGAACCGTGGACCAAGGAGATAGCTAAAATTGTGGCCCATGATTACGCTGAGGTTTATCCGGAAGTGAGCCAGAATATTGATTTTGTGATTGAAGAGATGAAGATGGAAGAAGAGAGGTTTGGAAAAACAATGGAGAAGGGCTTAAAAATTATGCAAAAAATTAAATGGAAGCCGATAAAACAATTAGGGGATTTAGAAACCCCTCCTGTTCTTAATAGAGTGGATGCAAAAACAGCTTTTGATTTATTTCAAACATATGGATTTCCGTTGGAGTTGACACTAGAAGAATTGGAGAAAAAAGGGATGTATGTAGATAAGAGTGAATTTAACAAAGAATTAAAAAAACATCAGGAGTTATCCCGGACCGCTTCGGCCGGGAAGTTTAAAGGCGGCTTGGCCGACGCAAGTGAAGAGACCAAAAAATTACATACAGCCGCGCATTTGCTTTTGGCGGCTTTAAGAAAAGTTTTAGGCGAACATGTCATTCAAAAAGGAAGCAATATTACGGCCGAACGTTTACGGTTTGATTTTTCTCATAGCGAAAAAATGACTGATGAACAAAAACAAGAAGTAGAAAGATTGGTAAACAGCGCCATAAAAAAAGATTTGCCGGTTATTTGCGAGGAAATAAGTTTGGAGCAAGCCAAAGAGCAGGGAGCCATGGGGGTGTTTGAATCAAAATATGGAGAAAAAGTAAAAGTTTATGCGGTTGGGGAAGGAAAAGATATTTTTAGTAAAGAAATTTGTGGCGGTCCTCACGTGGAAAGAACCGGGGTGTTAGGCGCTTTTAAGATAAAAAAAGAGCAGTCCAGCAGCGCCGGCGTAAGAAGAATTAAGGCCGAGCTGGAATAATTTGTATATTTATCTGCTTTCTTGACAATTATTATTAATAAGTATATAATTTTTTATTATAATAATGATAGTAATATTATTAGCAAAAAATTGTTAAATTTACCAATAATTTTGGTAAAATTTTTAAGTTTTGCCAAATTTTTTGTATTTAATGCAGGAAAATAATAAAAATTCCAATCAGGGTCAAGAAGAGCAGAATAAACAATTAGACGCGAAAGATTTTATTGAAATGCAGGGGGAAGTTTTAGAGCTTACGCCTTCTACGACCTTTAAGGTAAAATTGGAAAATGGGCATGAAATAATGGCCTATTTGTCGGGCCGGATGAGAATGAACAAGATTCGCCTGCTTCCGGGAGACAGAGTCAGAGTGCAGATTAGTCCTTATGATTTAACTAAGGGCAGGATTACCTATAGGCTGTAATTGATTTATGATTTATAAATTTTAGATTTAAGATTTTAGAGTTATAATTTATGAATAAGGAGGGTTGCCACTATAATATTCAATATCCAATATTCATTTAATATTTAATTGAATATTGGAATATTGATGATTGAATGAATGTTCCCGCAATTCTACGGGATAAATGGGTGTTGATTATTTAATATTGTTATAATTAATTTTATGTTACGCGTTCCGCGTTCTACTACGCGTTAAAAGTAATTTATGAAAGTCAGGTCCAGTGTTAAAAAAATATGCAAAGATTGTAAAATAATCCGGAGAAAAGGACGAGTTTGTGTTTTATGTAAAAACCCAAAGCATAAACAGCGACAAGGATAGGTTATTTTCGCTAACGCGAAAAGCCGCACTACAAATGCGGCACATACGAATTATTAAATATAAAAATATGGCAGTAAGAATAGCCGGAGTGACAATTCCAAATGACAAAAGAGTTGAAATTGCTTTAACTTATATTTTTGGAATTGGCCGGCCGGCGGCAATTAAAATATTAAAACAGTCCAATCTAAACCCTGATACCAGAGTGAAGGACCTGGATGAAGAAGCTGTCAACCGGTTAAGAAATTTGATTGAAAAAAATTACAGGGTTGAAGGAGATTTAAGAAGAGAAATAATCGGGAATATAAAACGTTTAAAAGAGATTGGCAGTTATCGCGGTAGCCGCCATGCCAAAAAATTGCCGGTCAGAGGCCAAAGGTCAAAGACAAACAGCCGGACAGCAAGAGGAAACGTCAGAAAAACAATGGGTTCGGGCAGAAAACCGACGGCGCAAAAAACATAGTTATTTTCGCTAACGCGAAAAGCCCCACTATCCCGCCCCTCGCGAGGAGCGGGAGGGCACATACGAATGATGTGACTCAGGCGAATTATAATAAATTAATTTATATATGACAGACGAGAAAAAAGACAAAGAAGATAAAATAGAAGATATTAAAAAAGCCAAACAGCCGGAAACTGTTAAAGTTGGCAATGCGGTTGAAGCTGGTCAGGCGGAAGAAAAAAATCAAATTGACAATAAAAAAATTGAAAATAATGATAAGTCCGTCAAGCCAACGGAAGAAAAGAACAAAAAGGAGCAAGTTGATCCGGAGGAAGTGGAAAAAAGGTTTGACAATGATGATTTGCCGGAAGAAATCAAGAAAAAACTGGAAAAAAAGAAAATAGAAAGAGCCAGAAAAAAACAGGCAAGAAGAAAAAACAAAAAAGAAAGCAAAATAGTCAAAAAAGGCCGGGCTTATATTAAGGCAACTTATAATAATACCGTTGTTACTTTAACTGATTTGAATGGCAATGTTATTTCCTGGGCAAGCGCGGGCATAGCCGGATTTAAGGGACCCAAAAAGGCAACCCCTTACGCGGCCCAGATAATAACCAAGATTGCCTGTTTAAAGGCCAAGGAAGAGTTTGGGCTTGAAGAGGTTGATGTTTTTATCAAAGGCGTTGGCACCGGGCGTGAATCGGCCGTTAGGGCTTTAAACGCCAACGGTTTAATAATAGATTTAATAAAGGATATAACACCGATACCGCACAATGGTTGCCGCGCCAGAAGGTCCAGACGAGTATAGCCTCTACGAATTACAAATTTATTACAAATCTACGAATAAATTTAAAATTAAAATACAGAGAGAATAAATGGAGAGGCATTATTCATATGATAAGATTAAATTTGTTTAAATAATTTTTTAAATATTAGATAAATATTATGTTACGAATTTGTAAATTTGTATTGAATTCGTAATTTGTAGATGTATGGGAAGAAATTTAGATCCAAAATGCAAACAATGCAGAAGAATCGGGGAAAAACTAATGTTTAAAGGCGAACGTTGCAGTTCTTCTAAGTGCGCTATGGTAAAAAGAAATTATCCGCCCGGATACCACGGAGCCAAGGGGAAAAAGAGGCAAAGCGATTATGGTTTGCAGCTTAATGAAAAGCAAAAAGCCAGGAAGCAGTATAATTTGCAGGAAAAACAGTTCAAATTAATTTTTAATAAAGCCGATAAGCAGGTCGGCAATACCGGCGAGAATTTATTAAAGCTTTTGGAGATGAGACTTGATAACGCGGTTTACCGTTTGGGATTGGCCGCTTCCCGCAGTCAGGCCAGACAGATCGTCGGACATGGTCATATAACAATAAACGGCAAAAAGGTTAATATTCCTTCTTATCAGGTTAAAGCCGGGGATATTATCAAGGTTAAAGCTAAAAAAAAGAATAATATTTTTTTTAAAAATTTACACGAAAAACTCAACAATGCCAGCGTGCCCGGCTGGCTCCATCTTGACAGCCAAGAGTTAAGCGGGAAAGTTTTGCACCGGCCGTTAAAAAATGATTTGGAAACCAACATCAACCTTCAGATGATTGTTGAATATTATTCCAGGTAGTGAAAATATAATATATTTTAATATATTAATTTGTTTTTACATAATTTATATTACTTTTTACGTTTTTTTCTTACAAATCAACAAATCACTTACAAATAGTACAAATTTTATTTGTGATATTTGTAGCGGATTTGTTTATTTGTGGAGACAGAAGATTGTAAGTAGTAATAATAAGCTATAAGAATATGAAAAATATCGCTTTGCCCAAAAAAATAGATTTTAAAGAAGGGAAAAAAATAAATGAAGGCACGGTAATTATTGAGCCATGCCATCCTGGTTATGGAATGACTTTGGGAAATTCTTTAAGACGAGTTTTGCTTTCTTCTTTGCCCGGGGCGGCCGTTGTCGGGGTTAAGATAGCCGGAGTTGAGCATGAATTTACCACCCTGCCTCACATCAAAGAGGATATTTTGGAAATAATTTTAAATTTGAAGCAGCTAAGACTAAAGGTTTTTAGCAATAAAGAAATAAAACTGGAATTAGACGTGGCCGGTAAAAAGGAAGTAAAGGCGGGTGATATTGTCAAAAATTCAGAGGTGGAAATAATAAATTCGGATTTGACGCTGGCCAATATTACCGATATGGCCGGAAGTCTAAAAATGGAAATTTATGTTAATTTTGGCATTGGCTATTGCCCGGTTGAAAACATTGAGGAAGGAAAGGATATGGTCGGATATATAGAAATGGACGCGATTTATTCTCCAATTTTGTCAACCGGCATCAAGGTTGAAAATGTTCGCGTCGGCAAGATGACAAACTGGGACAGATTAATTTTAAATATAGTAACTGACGGCACAATCAATTACAGAGAGGCGTTTGAACAGTCAACCCGGATATTAATAGAACAATTTAGCGCTTTAATAGGTGAAAAAAAGGAAGAAACCGAAGAGTCCGCGGAAAAGGAGGATGATAGCAGCGGCGATGAGCCCGAAAAAAAAGGTCAGCTAATAGAAGATAAATATCAGGCCGACGACAAAAAAACAAAAATTAGTGATAAAACCGACAAAGCGGCCGAACCGAAGAAAAAAAGAGGCCGACCCAAGAAGAATAGTTAATTAGTAATTAGTTGTTGGTTTTAGTTAAAGATAAAATATAAAAACCAAGCAACTAAGATCTATGCGCCATAGAAAAAAAGGAAAAATATTAGGCAGAGCCAAACAACCCCGGGAAATGATGCTGAGAAATTTAGCGTCCAGTATTTTGATATACGAGAAAGTTAAGACCACTATCGCTAAAGCAAAAGCAGTCAAACCGCTAGTGGAAAAATTAATTTCAGCCGCCAAGGAAGGTAATTTAGCGGCCAGACGCAAGTTGATTGAAGTGTTACCGCAAAAAATGGCGGTGAAAAAGGCGATGGAAGTTTTAGGCGCTCGCTACAAAGACAGAAAAGGCGGCTATACCAGGATAGTAAAACTGGGAAAGCGTCAGGGCGATGGAGCGGAAATAGTGATTATTGAACTGGTATAACGTTGTCGCTTTCGGCGAGCCGCGCTATCCCGCTTAAGCCGGAGGAGGACAGGCAGGTGAATTATTAATAAATTATTTATGAATAAAGTTATAAGAAAATTATATAAAATTGACGCGGCCGGCAGAGCGGCCGGCAGAGTAGCAACCGAGATAGCTATTATTTTAAAAGGGAAAAATAAGCCGGAATACCAGCCTTATTTGGATTTGGGCGATATTGTTGAAGTGATAAATGCGGGAAAATTAAAATTTACTGGTAAAAAATTAGAGCAAAAGAAATATTTTAAATACTCAGGCTATCCCGGCGGGCTGAAAGAAACCCAAATGAGCAAATTGTATAAAATTGAACCAGCGGAGATATTAAGGCGGGCTGTTCGCGATATGCTTCCACCGGTTAAATTCAGAAAAGAAATGATGAAGAGATTAATAATAAGATAGTTTTTTGTAAAATTTATGAATGTTGTTGTTTATTTACCATAAATTATTATAAGTTACTTTTTAAAAGTGTAATTTAAATTGTAATTTATGGTAAATAAGTAAATAATAGTAAATTTTAGGAATAAATTTAATTTTTAAATAAAATATTATATTGCCAGACAGAGAGGCGGTATAATAATAGAAAAAATTTAGATGATAACCAAAGACAAGACAACCAAACAAACCGATGAGGTTAAATTTGATAAATTAGTGAAATTTAAAGGCAAATATATAAAGGCTAACGGAAGAAGAAAAACTTCGGTAGCGCAGATAAGATTGTATAAAGGCGGGAAAGGGGTGATAGCAATAAATAACATCAAATTAAATCAGTATTTTGATAACAATAAGACCATTATAGCCAACCAGCCGTTGAAGTTAACCGGCCATTTGCGTGATTTAGATTTTTCCATAGTGGTAAGAGGCGGGGGCGAGAAAAGCCAAGCTGAAGCCGTTAGACACGGAATAACCAGGGCCTTAGTCGCGCTTGATAGCAGTTTAAAGCCGGCCTTGAGAGTCAAGGGGTGGGTAACCAGGGATTCACGAAAAAAGGAAAGAAAGAAACCGGGATTAAAAAAAGCCCGCCGAGCGCCGCAGTGGAGTAAGCGTTAATTTTAAATATTTTTTATTTTATTTAATTTTTGTATTATATTAACAAAAGGCGAGGCAAGCCAGGCGAGCGCCGCAATGGTAAGCGATAAAATATAATATAAACAAAAAAACGTTTTTTAAAAAACGTTTTTTTGTTTGCTTAATAAGGTTTGCCGGATGTAGCGGTTGTTGTTACAACTCGCTTTATGAGACTGCGACAAGGTAGAAAAAATTATTGAGGATAGTAAAGATGAAAGCGGGGTTGAAGTTTTTGCAATGGCGGCGCCAAATGCCATTGTAAGATTGCAAATCGTTTAGGCACCGAGCCGCTTGCGGTTGTTTTTTTTTGAGAGGGCGGCTTACGCGCCATTTCTGCAGTCTTGTTTTTTCACGGTTATTCCGGAGCGTAGTGATAGAATTTCAAGAAGGTTCGTTAACGCGTGAAATTTTGCCGCGGCAGAAGCGGAGAAAAAATTAAAGAAAGCAAGAATTCTTTGGCAGGAGATTCTGCCGCAGCTAAACAGAGTTTGTTATTTGGGTTAGAGGTTTTGGGATGGCAGTGGTGTTGGCAAGGAACAAGAAAAGCCGTCAAAGCCGCCTTTGGCCGAAACAGCGGAAAGCGGCTTGGCGACCTCAGCGTGACGGAAGACATTTTGTTGTCCGCGAGATTGCCATGGCTCGTCCCGCCAGAGCGGGGTGGAAATTTCGTAATGACACTCTTTTTGGAATTAGCCGTTGGTCCCGTTAAGTAAAATTTTGCAATAGAAGGCGACATTCCGGAATGTCGCCTTCTATAATTATTCAACGGACATTCTGTTTCCCTCGGGATTGCTTCACTCATCCGCCCGGGCGGATTTATTCGCAATGACACTTCTTTACGTTATTCGTTTCGCGAACTCGCGCTATCACCGTCCCTCGCGAGGAGCGGGAGGGACCCACCCACCCGACTGCTTGACAGCATCAAGACGGGCGCGCGGCGCGAATAACGCCCTCAAAGCTCTTGGCGCAGACAACGGCTGCCC
>CAYMCJ010000043.1:0-8984 GCA_964388985.1 uncultured Gammaproteobacteria bacterium
AAGGACTGTTTTAGCAAGTCCCCTCCGCGCGGCTCTCACGAGACTGTTGCAGAACTACCAACAAAATATTTTTAAAAGGAATGGGCAGATGAATTTACTGCCCAGTTAGGAACTGTTAATGAAACAGATGTGGCATGAATTACACTCAAGCCCGTAAATTTTAAGACCCATTATCATCATACCCATTTCCCCAAAAGAAGAATACTTTTCAGCATAAACATAGTTTAAATATTCTCCGCAATTTGGGCATTGTTTTAGTTCAAGCTTTCCTCTAAATAACTTCTTTGTTACATAATATCTTTCTTTGTCTATAAAATATTCATCTTCGGCATTTTTCATTTTACCCTCCAGTTTAAAGGTTCATTCCTTTTAAAAATATTTTGTTAAAAAGCAATATTTCAGATAACAAGTTATATACGAACTTGTCTTATTTTTTATTTAATATTAGGTAAATTTTTAATTATTTTATTTACTGTCTCTCTTCTGATTTCTTTATTTCTGTTTCCCAAGCGCGTTTCCATTTTTCTTGAAGTTGTTTTTCCAGTTCCCATTTTTCATCAAGTTGAGCTGCTAACTTATTTCTTTCGTCAACAATTAAATCAAATTTTTCTTTTGACAATCCTTCTTCCCCCGCTTTTATTTCAAGCTCATGAACATGATCCATTAATTTCATAATTTCATCGTAAACTTGATTTAATTCTTCATAAATTTGATCCACGGGTTTTTCTGAAGATTCCATTGATTTTGGTTTAAATTGTTCGTTCATAAGTTTAAAATTAGTAAATAAAAGATTTGTTTTGTTTGACAAATTAAAATTTATTTTATTTTTATTTATTTTCCTCTTCCTTCTCAACCGGCTTGCTTATTTTTTCTCCCCCGGCCGCCATTATACATTTCCCGTTAAGAATAGCGCCTTGTTCAATTGAAAGAGACGAGCATTCAATATCGCCGGAGATTCTGGCCGAAGCAGTAATTTCCAGATAGCCTTTTATTTTGATATTGCCGTTTATCCGGCCGCCGACTCTGGCTTCTTTGGCATTGACATTGGCGGTAATAACTGATTTATTACCAATAAGAATATTGCCGCTTGTTTTTAAGTTGCCCTCCACAATCCCCTCCACGATTATATTGCCCTGGCCGTTGAAATTACCTTTTACTTTGACCGAGGGACCGATTATTGTTTCCACCTCCTTGAAATTCTGTTTTTCGTCTTGTTGTTTGAACATACGCGGTTTTAATTATTGAATTGATATATTATTAGCTAAAAAATATATCAAAATCAATAAAAATATTTAACTTATAATATAAGTTAATTTTAGGCTACCGCTGATAGTTTGTCAAAAAAAAATAAATGTTGTAAAATAAAATAGTGCCGCGATTGGTGGTATTTTTGTTTAAGACGAGAAAGGTTGATATGACGAAATAAATTAAGAGACTGCAAGAGACTATTGGTGGCAGTTCCATTAAAGCCCTTGTAGTTTAATGGATAAAACAAGAATCTCCTAAGTTCTAGATAGAGGTTCGATTCCTCTCGAGGGCACATATAGACAGAAATTGGTTAAAGTACTGATTTAAGTCCACAATAATGTAGACTTAAGTTAGTATTTTATGTTATTGCCTTCGGCAAGCCCCACTATCACCGCCTTGGCCACCGCATTCTGCGGGGTCACGCCAGAGGCGACGACGGGATCCCGCCCTCAATACATAATTAAATAAGTGGCGGGACGAATGGGGCACATGCGAATATTTTCGTTTGACGGCGACCCGCGCTGCGAATGCGGGACATGCGAATTATCTTTTGTGGATAGCAATTTATATTTTATTAGATAAATTAAGTGGTAATTTTTATTATTTTGGCTAATGTTAGTTAAAATAATAAATAATTAAATAATAAATTGTAAATAAATTGGGCCCTTAGCTCAGTTGGTTAGAGCGCTTGCATGGCATGCAAGAGGTCAGGAGTTCAAATCCCCTAGGGTCCACTTTTATCCCCGAATATTTGGGCGGGTGAAAATAGAGCGCCCCGGTTGTACCGGGGGAGGTCAGGAGTTCCCAGTCCAAGGGCTGGTGCGCCTTGGGCGCAAAATTCCCCAAGGTCCACCCTTTAATTTATTATTTTATATTGAATATTTATAAATATAAAAGTGTTCTACAAAAAACTATATGCAATTAACAGACCAAAATTTTAAAAAAGAAGTTGAAGAAGCCAATAAATTAGTATTGGTTGATTTTTTTGCCACCTGGTGCGGACCATGTAAATTATTGGTCCCAATTATTGAAGAATTAATTGAAGAGTATAAAGATAAAGAAATTAAGATTGGTAAATTAGATATTGATGACAACAAAGAAATGGCTGAAAAATATAATATAATGGGAATTCCGACATTAATATTATTTAAGCAAGGTAAGATTATTGAGCAAGTATCTGGTTTTCAAACAAAAGAAGACTTAAAGCAATTGATTGATAAAAATATGTAAATTATGGACTTAAGTCCACATTTTTGTAGACTAAAGTCTATTTTATGTATAGGGTGGATAAGTCCACAAAAATGTGGACTTATCTTTTTTATTTGGCTAATATTAGCAAAATAAAATTAGGGGATAGTTTGGGGAAATAGTTGGCTAAAATTACAAGATTATCATATTTACCGCCTTTATGGCAGGTTGTTCGCAATAACAGTCTTGAATTTATTTTGCCTGTTGATGTAGTTGAATAATTCATTTTAATATTTTAATTAAACTTGTTTAGAATATAAATATTAGGTAGAATAAAATATGTAGGGCTGCAAGCCAAATGCCATTTTGGCTGCAAAAGCGCATTTAGCTTGCAGTCCCATAATAAATCAATAAATTAAAATTATATGTATGATGCAATCATAATCGGTTCCGGGCCGGCCGGAATGACAGCCGGAATATATTGCGCCCGCCGGGAGATGAAGACTTTGATTATCGGCAAAGAACCGGGAGGACAGCTGATTTGGGCGGCGGAAATAGAAAATTATCCCGGTTTTAAGAAAATTAAAAATTATGAATTAATTGCCAGAATGCAAGAGCAGGTAATTGCTTTAGGCGTGGAGATTAAAAATGCCGAGGTTAAAGAAATAAGGGAAAATAAAGATGACAGTTTTGTTGTTACTATTGGAAAAGAAAAGTTTAGAGCCAAAACCGTAATTATAACCATGGGTTTGTCTCCCAGAAGGCTGGCCATTCCCGGAGAAGAGGAGTTAACCGGCCGGGGTGTTTCTTATTGCGCCAATTGCGACGGGCCGTTTTTTAAGGACAAAATCGTGGCCGTGGTCGGCGGCGGCAATTCGGCTATGGATGCGGCTGAGGTATTATCTAAAATAGCCAAAAAAGTTTATTTAATTCATCGCCGCGCCGAGTTTCGGGGATTTGAGGCCCTGGTTGACGAAGTTAAAGAACGCGACAATATAGAACTTGCTTTAAATAGCGAGATAAAAAAAATTATCGGTGATAAAGCCGTTGAAAAAATAGTTGTTTATAATAAGGAAACTAATCAATCAACCGAGTTGAATATTGACGGAGTTTTTATTGAAATCGGCCGGATTGCCAATACTGATTTGGTGGAAAAATTGGTAAAGCGCGACCAGAGGAACCAGATTATAGTTGATGAAAAATGCCAGACCAGCCGGCTGGGCGTATTTGCCGCCGGCGATGTTACCCAGGTTGAATTTAAACAAATTACCATTGCCATGGGCCAGGCCACGATTGCGGCCTTGGCGGCTTATCAATATTTACAGCTAAAACAAGGCAGAAAAATAGAAACCGTAGTGGACAGAAGTAACCTTAAACAAAGATAGAAAAAGGAGGGGAAAATGTATGCTTGACTTAAACGAGGAAAGAAATATATTTAGCCAGGGTTATGAGTTTATCGGCGGGATTGACGAGGCCGGCCGCGGACCCTTGGCCGGACCGGTAGTGGCCGCCTGCGTTATAGTTGATAAAAATTTTAATATCAACCATAATGAATTAAAGTCAATTAAAGATTCAAAAAAATTAACCCCGAAAAAAAGGGAAGAGTTATTTACTTTAATCAGGGAGAAATTTATTGAGGTTGGCGTTGGAATTTGCGACCACGAAACCATAGATAGAATAAATGTATTGCAGGCTACTTTTTTAGCCATGAAAAAGGCAATTAGTTCCTTAAAGCAAAAACCGGACTATATTATTCTTGATGGCGGTTTAAAGATTCCCAATACCAGCTATGAGCAGAAAAATATAATCAGGGGCGATGAATTAATTTTTACAATTGCGGCCGCTTCCATTATCGCCAAGGTTACCCGGGACAGGATTATGCTAAAAGCGCATGAAGTTTATCCGCAGTATTGTTTTGACCAGCACAAGGGTTATGGGACTAAATTACATTTGGAGCGGTTAGAAAAGTACGGCCCTTGTTTGATTCATAGGAAAAGTTTTAGGCCGGTAAAGAAAGCAATAAATCAATAAATCAAGAAAATAAATATTCAACACTCAACATCCATTCAATATTCAATAAATTAATATTCAATTGAATGTTGGAATATCGGGAGTTGAATGAATATTAAATATTGAGAGTTGAATATTTGATTATTAATATTTATATATGGTGAAAAAAATTAATAAATCAAAGAAAAAAAAGAAACAGCAGATTAAAGTTTATTTATTTTTAAAAATAATTATATTTTTAGCGGTTGTTATTTGTTTAGTGATTGTAGTGAAGCCGTTTTTATTTAGAGATAGTAGCCAAAGCAAAATCGCTGTTGGCGAAGAGAATTTCGGGAAGGATGTTTATGCCAAATTTTTACTGGAAGTGTATGATAAAATTCAGGCAAATTATTGGGAAAAAATAACCGATGAACAACTAAGCTTGTTGTATAAAGCCGGACTGGAAAAATTAATAGGGGACTCTTATATTTTGCCTTCCAGCGACAAAAAGGGAGCGGAGGAAATTTTTAATAAAGCGACCGAGAAGATGGAGGCGGAGCAAAAAAAAGAGCTAACCGCGAATTTAGCGCAGATAGTTTTAGCAAACTTACAGCCGTTCGGCCGCAGCGGTTTATATACGACCAAAGACGAAAAAGCCCTAAGGGACAATGTGGCCAATATTGATGCCAGTATTGATTTATATAAAGAATTAGCCGTGGAAAAAGATTCTTCCCAAGAGGAGATAGAGAAAGCCTATCAGGAAAAAAATAATGAGCTGGAAAAAATTATTAATGATGAAATCCAGCCGGAAGAAGTCAGACAGGCATCCCAGAAAAAAAAGGCGCAGATTGACCGCGCTCATGAAACTTTGGCCGATGAAGACAAGCGGGAAAATTATAATGAAGCCGGAGTGGAATCAACCGTTTCCTATAAATTGATTGGGCCGGATATTTTTTATATTCATCTAAAAAAAATGTCGCCCACCACCTTTGACGAATTTCAGGCTGCGACGCAGGCAGTTGACGAGGGAGAAGCGCTTAATACTTTAATTTTTGATTTAAGGGGTAATGTCGGCGGGGCAATTGATTTAATGCAGTGGTTTTTAGGACCCTTTATCGGTCCGGACCAATATGCTTATGAATTTTATCATCGCGGAGACAAAGAGCCGTTTAAAACCAAAATTGGCTGGATGCCGAGTTTAGTGAGGTATAAAAAGGTAATAATATTAATTGATGAACAGACGCAGTCGTCAGCCGAAATTATGGCCGCCACTTTAAAAAAATATAACGTTGGAGTGGTGGTCGGTGCGCCAACCAAGGGTTGGGGAACGGTGGAGAATGTTTTTCCGCTTGATACACAGTTAAGCGAGAGCGAAAAATATTCTGTTTTTTTGGTGCATAGCGTAACCCTGCGCGATGACGGCCAGCCGATAGAAGGGAGAGGGGTTGATCCACTCATTAATATTAATGACGAAAATTGGCAGGACCAATTGTATGATTATTTTAATTCTGACAAGCTGGTAAAGGCGGTTGAGGAAGCGCTGGATTTGGATTAGTTAAGGGTAACCGCCGTATTATGTTTTAGAAAAAATGTGATATAATGTTAATTAATAATCCAAATATCCAATGCTCAACATTCATTCAATATTCATTTATCCCGCAACCCTGCGGGAATAAATTAATATTCAATTGAATATTGGAATATTGAGGGTTGAATGAATATTGAATATTAGTTATTGATTATTAGTTTAATTTTATGCTTAATCATTTTAAAGTAAAACATTTGGCAAGGCGGACGCACGGAAAAATGAAAGAAGTTCTTATGAACCCAAAAGCCGAAGGGCCGAAAAATCATTATTACATGATTCGGGGCGGTAAGGATAGAAAAAATATTACAGTCTGGGAATTTGGGAAAGTCGGGGGCGAATATATTAAAACTTATGGCCATTATCATGTCGGCAATTTGAGCGAGACTTATTGGATAGCCTGGGGCCAGGGGATTGTTTTAATGCAAAAAAGAGCGGTCAATAAAAAGGGTGAGCCGATTGATGATGAAATAATTGATTTTAAAGCTATAAAAGTCAAAGCCGGAGATAAAATATTTTTACCAAAGGATTGGGGCCACTTGGTGGTCAACATCGGTGATACTTATTTGGTGACGGCCGATGACAGCCCGGTTGATTTTGGCGAAAAAAATTCGGTTGGAATGCCCGGGCACGCCGATTATAAGCCGATAAAAAAATTAAAAGGCTTTGCCTATTATGTGGTTGAAAAAAAAGGCAAGCCGGTTTTGGTAAAAAATAAAAATTATAAAAAAGTTTCCCATGCCAAGATTATATAATTTTTAGTGTTTTTCAAAAAAAGTAAAAAACAAAGGTAAATTATTTACCTTTGTTTTTTACTGGGTCTTACAACATTTGCGAAATACAATAATTTGGATAAAGATTAGTTTATTTCGGTTTCCCCCCGGTATTGCTCTTTGTACTCCTCGCAGTATTCTTCCCACATACGCATACATTTTTCCTGGGAGGGGCACCATTGATAACCAGCCGCGCCCAGGCAGCCGTGTTCGTCTTTGTCCCCGCCGATTAATTTTTCTTCTCCACAAGATTCGGTCGGCTGAGGTGCGCTGGGTTGTCCGTGCTTAACCCAGCCTTCATCAGTACAAATCCAGTCGTCTTCCGGGCCGCCGATAATAAATCGCAGGCTAAAGACAATTAAAACAGCCAAAACGATAATTGATATAATAATTATTTTTCTTTTCATAAGTTTTTAATATAATTTTATTTGTTTTTTTTATAAATAATATGAAATCCAAGGAGGATAATAAGCGCCGGCCAGATATAATCCCAGGGCAGGACCATAAAGACATTAAGGTCAAATAGTTTTTCAATCAGAAATAGCAAGCCGATAATTACCAGCGCGTAGCCAAAAACAGATACTTTGCCCTTGGGGCAGCCGCTTTTTTCCTCTTTTGACTCTTCTTTTTTTTCTGGTTCCATAATTTTATTGGTTAATTATTAACATTACTTATATTATAACATAGTTGGCATAAATTTTTTATTACTGGATAATAATAGCTTCAATTATCCGGTCAAAAGTATTATACCAATCCGCGGCCGCACCGGAAAGATTCCCGGCTGACAAATCCTGATAAAATTTTTCTTGCATATTGCCATTTTGAGTATCTTTATAATTCCAGATAAGCTCGTCGTCGCAGTTTGTGCTGTCTTTGAAAAAATATGTCGGATTGGCTTCAATAATTTTTTCCCTGTCCCCTGACAGTTTTATTATAATTTGATAGCCGTTGTTATAAAAGATGGCAATTCTTTCAAAAGTGGTGTCGCAAACCTCAAATCTTCCCAAAACAGTAAATTCTTTAGCGTAGCTGTTGCTAATTTTTATAACTTTTTCAGAGCCGGTAACGGCAAAATCTATTTTTTTATCCCCGTATTCTCCTTTAGCCAAAGAGGCAACATCGCTTTTTGCCGTAGCTTGGTCATAGCCAAGGGTCGCTTCGGTTGGAATGGCATTTATTTCTTGGACAGCAACGGTGAGCCCGAGTGTTTTGTTACCCTTAGCTTCATTTTCATCGGTAAGATAGATATTGTTATTTAAATAGCCGATTAATACTTTTGCTTCCGGATATTTTTTATACTGCCAGTCAGTTGCCGGTTCATTGAAGTGCTGGTTGCAGACGCCGATATAAAGTTCGTCAATATTGCACTCAGCCCCATTATTAAAGGCGCAAAGGTTTTTTTCCATTTCAACCTGACCGCCGATAATGGCGCAATAAATTTGTTCTTCACTATCATAGCCGGTGATTTTTAAGCCTCCTTTAGGACAATAGCCGTGAAAAAGCGCCCATTCTTCGCATTGGCGATTATCGTCAAATAAGCAGATTCCGTATTGGCCGTAATCTTCTTCTCCCACTTTTTTGTTTTTAATGGTAAGCTGGCCGCCACTTTCCTGACAATAAACCGAAGCTGGATTGGCCATTCCCGTTTGTCCCAGTTTTTGGGTTTGCTCCTGGGCCGGTTCTTTATTAGTGTCTTCCTGTTTTTGTTCGGCTTTTTTTTGAATACAGCCGCTTAAAATTAAAGTTAAGCAGACAAATAAAAAGATAATTTTTTTGGTCATATTGTTTTGTTTCTCCTTATGGTTTATAATCTGATTTAACTCTACTATTTTTTTATAAAAAAAGCAAAATTTATCTGTTATTAATAGAGAATAATTTAGCTGATTTTTTGTGCTAATGTTTTGACATTTTTTGTATTTTAATATATAATTTTTTTAGTCCTAAGAAAGGGCTATTTATTTTTTTTAAATTGAAAGTTGTAAATTATAAAGGTCCCTTCGTCTAATGGTTAGGACATCAGGTTTTCATCCTGAAAATAGGGGTTCGATTCCCCTAGGGACTACAAGCGAACACAAAATAAAACACAAGAAACAACTAGTTCCAAAAGGTAAGAGTTGTTTTTTGTTTACATAAAATTACATTTATGTTTAAATAAAATTATATGGATAAAACAATTATTAAAAAAATTTTTTTGCGAAATA
>CAYMCJ010000044.1:0-8889 GCA_964388985.1 uncultured Gammaproteobacteria bacterium
TGGCCGATATTAAACCCTTGATTATACTGCGCGATATAATTTTTTGTTTTATTATTATAACTTAAAATCCCAAAAGCCTTGAAATGAAAAGCATTTAGCAAAGAATTATAGACAAAATCATAAATCTGCTTGACTTCCAAAGTAGAGCGCAACTTTTCGCTCATTTCGGCCACCACTTCCCGGCTGTCATACAAAGAAGAAAAAAAGTATTTATTGGCCAGGCGGTAAAAATAATTTTTAACCGGCTGAAAAGCCAAAATCGCTAAAATTAATATTATAAAATCAGCCCAAACAGAAATTTCAAAAAAGTATAAATTTAAAAAATACTTTATGCCGACTGTTAATAAGGCAATGAATGTAAAAGAAGCTAAATATACTGATGATTTGCGTAAAACAAATTTAATATCCATAAGACGGTGACGGATAATGGCATAAGATAAAATAATAGTAAATATTAAACCTGAAAAATAGGCAAAAGGATATATGCCCATACCATAGGCTGGCAAATAAGCTAATGGACCAATACCAAAAAGGAATAAGAAACCAACAAATATATATTTTGTTTGTTGTCTTAAAATTGCTGACCGTAAATTTTTATAATATCTAAAGGTTTGAATAAACCAAATAATTACATAACTAATAAAATATATTAAAAAAATGTGATGAAATAATTGCGCTTTGGTATGAATTCCCCATTTATAAACAAAAACGTCATTAACAAAATATTCAGTTCGGCTTAATATAAGAAAAGCAAAAGATAATAAATATCCCAAATAAAGTAAAAAATCACGTTTCTTATTTGTAAAAGCTAATCCAAAATGGTACATAAAAACCGGTATAAAAACTACACCGGCATAAACAAGCCTATCCCAAAATATTGCCGCCTCCCTATCTCCTCGGCTTATAAACATCATAAAAGTGCAAAATAACCAAGAAGTAATTGAAAGCGAATGAAGAAAAAAAGTAAAATTTACTCTTAATTTTCTATTTTTTAAAAACACAATTAAGCCAAGAACAAAAACAAAAATTGCGTTTATTAAAGGTAATATATCTGTAAAATACATATTTTATCTATTAAAATTCTTATTAACTACATTATACTATATTTTTAATAATAAAAAAAACGGCTTCCTGCAAAATACCAAAGTATTCACAGAAAGCCGCATTAAAGGTTAAAGAGCAATTCCGGCTGGCATATCCGCTAGCTTCTTCCATAATGGTTTTGGCTCTTTTACTACTTGAGCCACCACCTCCGGAAGCGCCGGGAGAAAAAAGCCGATTTCTTCCGCTGCTTGCCAAACTTCTTTGAGTAGCGGAAGTTCAACCCGGCCAACTTCATGAAAGTCCCAGCCCTTGTAGGCATGGACGGCCGTGCCAGCGTGACAAGCATACGTCAGCCCGGGGCAAAGCCGCATAGTAAAGCGGAGATCCGTTGCGGCCGGATTATAGGCAAGCAAACCGCCTTCGATGGCCAAGACACCAGGTTTTGGCTGACGGTTATTCTCTCCGAGCGGGTTAGGCACGGAAAAATTCAAGACCACGGCTCCCTTGGGAATGGCCCGCAAGAGCTTTTTCCCGGAAGGTTTGGATTTGCCGGTCAACCATAGCTGGCAATTTGCACCATCCTTGAGGGAAGTCGCTTTAAAAATGAACCTCCCCTTTTCGCCAGCCGCTTCCTTTATCGCTGCAAACCTTTCTTCGCTTTTTGTATACATCTTTACGAATACTTGGTTTTTAGCGAGAATAAGGACAACCGCCCGACCGATTTTGGAAGTCGCGCCAGTGATAAACACTGGGCCGCCAAGATGGTACTTTTTAAAAACTGCGTCTACCATCTTCAAGATTCCGGCAGCTGTCAAGGTATCACCATGAACCAAAGAAGCTTGAAGCTTGTCTCCAAGCTTATCCACGATCCACTGCCCTCCCTGGGTCAACCACTCAGCCTTGGTTAGAGCGCCTAGGCCGATAACTTGGTTTTCCTTTTGGGCGGACAAAACCGCCTGAAGGATTCTCTTTTTAATGGCTTTCCTGATGCCCCCAAAAAGGAAGTGCCAGGCGTAGTTGCGGAGCAAAACCGTTTGGCTCTCCATACCAGCAAACCGAAACCTGTCAACGGTTTCATAACCCCTTTTGCTAAAAAGGGAGATGACAGACACGGCCCAGTACAGAGGCGCCATCCAAACCCAGAACCAGTGGAGCCTGGGGTTTCGATGCAGATGATTGAAGAGTTTGGAATCCAGTAAGGCATTCCAGGACTCCACCCGATGGGCCAAAAATGCAAAGGTCCTTTTTTTATCCATTACTTTCCCTCCTTTCTGTAATATAGAATATTGCTTCAAAAATTTCCTTTACCTTACCCTTGATGATAAGATAAGCCATCAGAGCAAGCGCAAATACCGTCATAAAAATATTTTCTTTTTTTCTCATCTTCTTTCTCCTTTTTCTTTTTTAGTTTACCTTTTATATTCTTACGTTTCTCCTTATGAGAAACGTTTCTTTAAAGAGCCAAAGTGTTTTTAAACACTTCTTAAGATAAAGCCGGAAACTCCGAAACTATCTAAAAAAGTGTTATTCTGACTAACACTTTTATAATATACTATATTTTACACTTTGTCAAGGGTTTTTTAGGTATTTTTAATGTTTTGGCTAATTTTAGAGGGAAAAAAAGAGGGTATTGCATAATCCATACAATACCCCTTTGGGCCATAAGCTATGACGGCTGTTTGTTTTTTAATGCCATTTTTTTGCCCTCCTTTCGTGGTTATTTATCACCTCTTCTATATTATCCCCTTCAACACGAGGATAATATCCTTTTATATCTATCAAATTATTGTAAGCTTTTTGTTCTTCTGTTGTTAGTAATGGCACTATTCTTTTTTCTACTCTCACCATCATACAACAAGAATTAACATCTTCTGCTCTTATATTGCCCATCCATCTTAATGCATCCGCTCTACATCCTCCTCCGCAAATTTTAATATAACGGCAACCTTTGCAATTAAGCGATTCTATGGTAATTCTTTTAAAATCAGAGAACCATTCAGAATTTTCAACAGCGTCTTTTATAGATTGGCTTTTTACATTTGCCATTGGTTTGTTAAGCGCGGGACAAAAAATTATATCTCCGTTAGCGTTTATGCAAAGATAATCAAATTCATATAGGCATGGATGGGTATTTAAATCCATATCAACATAATCCTCTTTTGTGATAAAAGAATCATATACATTATCTATGCCTAACCTGAATGGAAAATTATCCAGTTGATAACGTTTAATTATATTCTCATAAATATCAAACATCAAATCATAATCAGAAAAATTTAATATGTGCGCATTGTTTTTGGTTCTTACGGTTTTCCATAACTGACTTAAACGCCATCTGCTAATTTTTAATTTTTTTAATTCCTCATATAGCGGAACAAGTTCCGCTATATTCTGCTTATAGAGAACGGTTTGAACCATTATTTTACTATCAGGCAAATATTCTTTTATTCTTTTGATAGCATCAATACTCTCACGATAATTGCTTCCTTCTCTTATTATGTCATTGGTTTCTAATCCGTCAAGACTTGTTCTAAATTCACTTACTTGTGGCAGTTTTTTTAATTTATTTAAATTTTCCTCCGTAAAATGGCTGCCGTTAGTTGAAATAACTACCCTTGAATCTTGTCCGCAATATTCTGCTATCCTGTCCCAATTTTTATTTAAGAATGGTTCTCCGCCGGTTAAAATAAAATTTTTCACGCCAAGCGCTTTTGCCTCACTAATTAACTGCAACATTCTTCCAAAACTTAATTGTTGTTTACGGTATAACTTTGTATTTTTTTCGCTGGCATGACAATATAAACATTGATAATTGCACACCCCTGTTAATTCAAGCCTAAGTGAATTATAAATCATTGACTTACCCTCCTTATTCTATAAATTTTAATATGCCTTGGCAAAAATCCAACGTTTTTCACAAGCAACTTCTTTCCCGCAATTAATGCAGATATGCTTTCCGTTTTCCCGTAAGCCTTCAAACGGCAAACAGCGACTAACTGATTTAGTTTTTTCTTTTATTTGTGACTCACACTCTATATCACCACACCAATGAGCAAAAACATAACCGCCCTCTTTAATTAATTTTACAAATTCTTCCCAGGTATCCGCATTTTTATTTGTTTTATTCCTGCTCTCAAGTGCTTTATCAAAAAGATTCTTTTGAATCAAATCTAATTTGATTTTTACTGTTTTTATTATTTCATCAATATTACAAGGAAATTTTTCACTTGTATCTCTTCTCACGATGACGCATTGATTCTTTTCTAAATCTTTCGGTCCAATTTCTATCCTTATCGGTACCCCCCTTTTTTCCCATTCATAAAATTTTTCCCCTGGTCGCAAATTCATTCTTATATCAAGCTTTACTTTATATAATTGGGAAAGAATGGCTCTAATTTTTTCAGCTTCTTTAACAATTAAGTCATTTTCTGCTTTGCAAATTGGAATTATAACGATTTGTATAGGAGCAATTTTAGGAGGAAGAACTAATCCTCTATCATCACTATGTGCCATAATAAGACCACCAATTAATCTTGTGCTTACTCCCCAACTGCTTTGGTATGCATATTGCATATTGCCTTTTTTATCAAGAAAAGAAACATTAAAAGACCTAGCAAAATTATCAGAAAGATTATGGGAAGTACCGGTCTGAAGAGACTTGCCATCCTGCATAAGGGCTTCTATACAATAAGTATGAAACGCACCGGCAAATTTTTCTCCCTCCGATTTTATTCCAGCATACACCGGAATTGCTAAATATTCTTCAACAAATTTTTTATAAACATCCTGAAGTATCATAAGCGCATAATCATCGGCTTCTCTTATTGTTTCGTGAGCTGTATGACCTTCCTGCCAAAGAAATTCGCTAGTTCTAAGAAAAAGACGCGGCCTCATCTCCCAACGCACAACGTTGGCCCATTGATTAATTGAAATCGGCAAATCGCGATAAGACTTTATCCATTTAGAAAAAGACTCATAAACAATTGTTTCTGAAGTTGGCCTTATTATTAAAGGATCTTTTAATTTTTTTCCCCCAGCATGAGTTACAACAGCAAGCTCAGGAGAAAAACCTTTAATATGTTCCGACTCGCGTTTAATAAATTCTTCGGGAATAAAAAGAGGAAAATAGGCATTTTCAACTCCCTTTTCTTTAAAAAATTTGTCTAAAACGCTTTGAATATTTTCCCAAATAGCATAACCGTATGGTCTTATCACCATGCAACCTCTTACCGAGGCATGCTCGGCTAACTCGGCTGCAGTAATTACATCTGAATACCATTTTGAATAATTATCGCTTCTTTTTGTTATTATTTTCATACCCGTATCTCCTTTCTGTTTTATACTATTGTCTTTAATGCTCAACATATTTTATTAAATAAATTTATACTTTCATATTAATCAAAATTTTTCTTCTAGTCAATCTATTAAATTGTAAAGATCAAAGTCAAACTCGTTTTTGACTTTATAATTTACCAAAAAATCATTATCATGTCAAGGATTTTTTATTTTTTCGCTTCTCACTATTAAAAACAATCTTTTTAGTTTTAAAGATCAATAATATTAACAAAAAACCGACCTTAACAGGTCGGAATTTATTATATTATTTTAATTTTTAAACTATTTATTTTACACTCTAAATCATCTATACATCCTATATTGCTAAAACATATAGTAGAACAAAATTTTAAACTATTACGAAATTTTATCTTTTTCATACTGTTAATCATATAATACCCTTTGATTTAATAATAACCGTAAAACCTTAATATTAAATTAAGAAGTGTTATCCTGACTAACACTTTTATAATATACTATATTTTATAATTTGTCAAGGGTTTTTTAGGTATTTTTTGCTTTTTGGCTAATTTTGAATAAAAAAAGAGGGCAATGATTGTTTTATTGCCCTTGGTTTATAAACAATCCAATAATTACAGATTCTAAAAAAATTTCTCTTTAACACAGCCCTGCTAAATCTACTATAATATTTATATTTAAATTCTTGTATGTATATATTTTATCACCTGCCACACCTGTCTACGCGGCCCGATTTCGCAGTCTAATCTGTATCTAAACTTATACAAAAACTAATTAACAATATATTTTGAATATGGCGAATTATTTTTAAGAAGTAACATAGTAACATAGCCTTTGTGCAAAATTTGATTTTCTTTAATATTTAATTTATGTATAAATTTTTTTAATTTATCTTTGTTAATATCACTACTGTTTTTAGATTCTATTTCAATAAAATTACCCAGACCATCAATAACGTCCAAGCAGATAGTTAAACTATCCAATACATATTCTTTTCGATATTTTTTAACTACTATAACTTCTTCCAGTCCCATGGCTTCAAACATTTCTATATATTTTTTTAGGTCATCTATTTCAAATTCATATTCTTCCCAAACTCCATCTTTTTTTGATTTGGCGCCCTTGTAAGTCATAAACTTTTTATCACCTTCGTCGCGCACTCGTATCAGAAAAGAATAGCCTATTTTTTTATATAAATTAATTTCTCCAAAATATTTATCAACTTGTCCTTTTTCTTTTATTAATTTTGCTCCAAACTTAATAATATTTTGTTCAATATTATCTAAATTATTTATTTTAGCTCTTATTTCAATCTCCATATTTTTATTTTAAAGCTTTTGTCGAACAAATTGACGCGCAAGCACCGCAACCAATACATTTATTTTTATTAATACTTATTTTATTATTATGTAACGATATAGCACCCTCTAAACATATATTAACACAAGATTTACATTTAACACAAAGCTTTTGATTGTGTTTAGGTATAATTTTATTCATTTGATGAGGGCGAGATATTGTTGGCAATAACATACCTTTGATTTCATCTATGGTCATATATCCATTTTTGTTTAACCAGCTATGAAAATCATTGATGAATTTGTTAAAAAAAGTATATCGTTTATTGCCCGCTATATGAGCGGCAGAATATATTTGTACCGCGCTTGCGCCGGCCATAATCATTTTAATAGCATCTTCTGGAATAGTAACACCACCACAAGCAATGATTGGTATATTTAACTTTTGAAAAAGATTTGCCACATCGGTAAGCGCTGTATGAAAAATTATTTTGCCAGATAATCCTCCTTTTCCGCTATTTATACCTAATGTCAATTCAGGTTTACCACTGCTTATGTCAAAATCTAATACCGGTCCGAAAGTATTAATAGCTACAATAGCATCAACGCCTGCCTTTTCTGCAACTTTAGCTAAATTTACAATAAAATCAGAATGACCCAATTTCAAGGCAATAGGTGTTTTTATATTTTTTTTAAGAGTTTTTACTAATACGGAAATATGTTCAGAATTTCTCGTTATAAATCCATGAGCTTCATTGCTGTGAGCGCAACTAATATTTATTTCTATAAAAGGAAAATTATATTTATCAATTATTTTGCAAACATTTAGACAGTCACTTATATCTCTACCTGATACTGACATTATAATCTTTTTTGTTTTAGATAATTCTTTTAAATATGGCTGCCAGTAAGTTATTAAATTTCCCGTCCACTCACAATTTCTAATTATTTTTTCATTTCTATTAATATTGAGATGATATGAGGGGTGAAACTTTCGACCAGGAGCATACTTAAGTCTAGTAGTCCGTGGCACTATGGCTCCAACTTCTGATTTTAAAAATTTATCAATCCTTTTCTTATTATTTGTGATAGTGCCTGAACCAAGCCAAATAGGACTTGAAAAAGTGGTTCCTAAAATTTTGCATGATAAATCCGCCATTTGATAATTTATTTAAATTTTAATTTATTTTCTTGTTCAATCGGTAATTCAATCTCTCGCGATACTTCGCCGACTACTATCTCTGATAATTCGTCTCTGTTGCCCCAGTTAACTTCAATAATTCTATCAATCAGTTCTTCTTCGCGCATTTTTTGGATAATTTTTATTTCATCAATTGCTCTATTTAATCTTATCTCCCGGTCGATATCTTTTTCTGAACCCCTTGATTTCAAATTATGTTCTAAATAATCATTTTCAGCCATTAGTGCAACCGTAAAAATTTTGTCGCCATACAATTTTTTAAATAATAGAATATTGTCTGGATGAATTTCCGTTAAGACTATTTCATTATTTTCAAGCATCTTATCAATTTGTTTTCGAGAAAATCCATACCAATTACCCTCTGATCCGAATGGTTGATGTGCGGCGATAATTTCTCCTTTTTGTTTCATTCTTAAAAAATTGTCAATGGATATGTCCGCTTTTCTGTCCAAGCCGTCAGATGATCTCTTGGCTCTTGTCGTGTAAACTGTAAGTTCTGCTAAGCGGGGAAATTTATCTTTAATTGCCTGTTTGGCAAAATTTTTTCCAACTCCAGATGGTCCAACGAGTGCAATTATTTTTCCAGACATATGTTATCATTAAATTTTATAAAAATTTGCTTTATTAACATTGTGGCGTAACAACCCGTGGGTAGAAAAAATGATACTTGAACGCGATATTTATTTTTATTTAATTCATCTTTTTCAATGCTTATTGGGAAAATAGTTGTTGTCACGAAAAAATTACGCGTTTTGGTCTTTTCAAACACGCTATATGTATTTTTATTTATGTCATAAGCATCTACGGTAAAAAGATTAGGCAACATAAAAACATCATCCTTTGGTAATAATAAACAACCTACTTCGGAGAAGTCGTATTTGTATGTGTTTATTTTTTCGCTGGCTAAATAATCGCTTGCATTTTTATTCCACAAATGACTATTGTATGAAGAAACAAAAAAAGATAGTTTTGAAAAATTGATTTTTTTAAAATAATTTTTACACAAAACGGAGTTTAATTTTGCTGGTTTTT
>CAYMCJ010000045.1:0-5470 GCA_964388985.1 uncultured Gammaproteobacteria bacterium
AAAATCAGTTGAATACGGCAATTTAATTTCTCCCGTGATAGAAGCAATTAAAGAACAACAAAAGCAAATAGGTGTTTTGGAATTAAGAATAGAAAAATTAGAAGAAATGTTAAATGATTAAAAATAAAATAAAAAAGATTTTTTTAAGAAAAAGCAAATTTTATTGGCTTGTTTTTATTTTTGTTATTGCTTTTGCGGGAACCGCTTATGCTTTGAATATATGGAATACTGGATATAGAATAAATACAGAAACAAAAAATGTGTATGTCGGGGCAGGTCAAGATTGCCATAAAATAACCAATACTAGCGGTAATTCGTATTTTATACCGACAAAGACAACGGCAGAGTGGAATTCTTTTGCAAGTCACTTGCCGAGTGGCGCAAGTGTTGCAAGCTGTGGTCCGCCTGCAACTTTTACTGAATGCCATATAACAGCCAGAACGAATACAAATTATCTCTACAGTCTAAGCTTAGGCCAAATGGATAATTTTTGTAAATCTAGCCTGGGGGATGATTATTGGTTTAGAGATACACGTCCGGGTCCTTCTCTGGTATCTATGGTGGATGATGGTAATGGCAACCTTGTATGCGGCGGGGTTCTTGTTGAAGAGGGATGCGCACAGGCGGAGCTCATGTCGGGAGGTTTTTACAGAACTTATTATTTTGTCGTTGTGATGAACGAGATTTTTAATCCACCAGATCCGTCCCAATTATATATGGCATATGGAAAAGCTGTAAGCTGCCATGGAACACCCGAATATAGCATACCTACTCCGTATTGTAATTATTCAATGGGAGCACTTTGTTGTAGATGATTATTTAATAAATATTTTGATTAACAAAATCGTATTGAAAATTTAGAAAATGAATTGCAGAGACAACAAAATGAAATTAATTATTTAAAAGATAAAAGAAATAATTAAATATGGTTTTTAAAATAAAAAAATATAAATGGATTGTTTTAATTGTTTTTTTATTGTTTTTTATTTTTGTTGGTGTCGTATATTCTTCCATAGATTATTGGAGCGATGGTTATAGAGTAAACCATTTATCTCAAAAGGAAGTTTATCATGGTAATGCAAACGGGACCGCCAAAGAAGCTTATGATTGCCATATTGTAACAAATAATAATTCTTCAAATGATTATTTTGTGCCAACAAAAACAACTACCGAATGGAATGCCTTTACGTCTTCGTTGCCAGCAAATGTAGCGGTTGAGGGTTGTCCGATATTTGGCTCAGAATATGTCTTCTATTCAACCGGTTCGACTCCTGAAATATATTCCGCCGCTTTAGATTCTACGCATTTTGTGCTTGTTTTTAGAGATTGTAATAATAATAATTTCGGTACAGCTATGATTGGCACAACTAATGGTTCTGCTATCTCTTTCAGTCCAAAATTTGTTTTTAATTCAGGTGTTTCAAGTCTTTTAGATATAGTGATATTAAATTCAAATAGTTTTGTGGTTTCTTTTATGGATAGTAGTGCTAATTACAGTCATAAAGCTGTGGTGGGTACAGTTAGTGGCTCTAATATTTCTTTTGGTTCATCATATATGTTTAGAGCAAATGGCAGTTATCAAGATAAACCCTCTATATCTAAGTTGGATACTTCACATTTTGTTGTTACTTATCCTAAAGATAGTGGTAAAATTGGCATAGCACGAGTCGGAACTGTTAGTGGTTATATAATATCTTATGGACCAGAATATATTTTTCATAATTATTCAACAGAATATCCCGATGTTGTTGCCTTAGATTCCAATCATTTTGTTGTGAGTTATAGGCATGTAAATAAAAACATTGTTGGCTCGGATGGTTTTTACGAAGCCTATAGTGCTGCAAAAGTTGGGACAGTTAGTGGCTCCGCTATTTCTTTTGGCGCCGAATATGTTTTTTATCCATTGCTTTCACAATATTTTAAAATAGAAAAATTAGATTCAACTCATTTTCTTATTATGTTTGAAAATACTTATACTAAATATTATTCTTTACGCCATACTTCAGTAATAGTTGGTTCAACCAGCGGCTCAAATATTTTTTTTGGTCCTCTTTCTGTTATTTTAGAGAGAGGATCAAGTAGTTATAATAATGGTATTGCCATATTAGATTCCACACATTTTGTTGCTTCTTTTCCCTACGGGGTTGATAATCCTCCTAAAGGTATTGTAAAATTTGGTACAATTAACGGCTTAAATATATCTTTTAGCAAAGAATTTGTGTTTAATTTATCAGGAACAGGAGCAACCGATTATCTTAATGTGACTAATTTAGAACCATCTCGTTTTGTAATCTCTTTTATAGATTATCTTAACAGTGAATTTCCCCCATCTTATCCTTTTGTACTTTCAAGTAAATCTATTATTGGAAAAATTTATGAATATGTATCTTTGCCTTAAAATATAATCTTATTTTTTATGGATTACGGTATTTCGCAACAAGATGTTATCTACGCGCCAGCAACCAACCTTAATATTAATATTGATACTTGGTTGGTTTATTTGTTTTGGCTGGCTATTATAATTTTGATATTATTGATAGCTAAAAAAATTATTAAAATAACAGCCAGACGGAGTAAATATTTTAGCAATACTATTTTTTTAATACGTTTGCCGAAAGAAAAACCAGAAGATAAAGAAAAGGAAGATACTGTTCAAAAATTACACGAAGAAATAGCCAGAGGGGAAACTATTTTTGCCAGTCTCGGCGGGTTGCGTCCACAGACCGGAATTATTCCCTGGCTTTTTGGCAGGAATGACCATTATTCTTTTGAAATTGTCGCTCATGAGAAAAAGATTTGTTTTTATATTGCCGCGCCTCAAAGTATGAGCCGTTATATTGAGCAGCAGGTTCACGCCCATTACCCCGAGGCGGTGATAGAGGAAATGGAGGATTATAATATTTTCAGTCCGCAGGGGAGTATTTTAGCCGGTTGGTTACGCACCAAAAGAAGCTTTTTTTTTCCGTTGAAGACATATAAAAAGCAGGAAACCGACCCCTTGAATTCAATTATCAATGTGATGTCAAAGTTGGAAGCGGACGAGGGCGTGGCTGTCCAATATATTGTAAGAAACGCCGGCAAAGGCTGGCATAAAAAGGCCGGTGAAATAGCCAGCCAAGCCTACCGAAAAAATTCGGTCAAAGAAGCTCTAAAAACATCTATAATTCAAAAAGGAATTTCTTTGCTGGGAGATTTAGCCAGGTCGGCCAAGCCGCCGACTCAAGAAGAAAAACAGAAACAGACTGAAAATATAAAAAAATTAACCGCTATGGAGGAAGAGATGCTTAAGGGGATAGAGGAAAAAAATTCAAAAGCGGGTCTGGATGTAAATTTGCGTATAGTGGTAAGCGCGAAAAATCAAGGCCAAGCGCAAACTTATTTAAATAATTTGGCCAGCGCTTTTTCGCAGTATAATCATTATGAATATGGAAACAGTTTTAGAGATAAAGTCAGCAGCAGCCGGCAGGCAAAATTGATCAATGATTTTATTTATAGGCGGTTTGATTCTGATATAAAATTTTTACTTAATACCGAAGAGTTGACCAGCTTATTTCATTTTCCATTAAAAACAGCTGAAACTCCCAATATTTTATGGTTGACCGCTAAGCAGGCTCCGGCACCAATTAATATTCCTGAGGAGGGCATTATTTTGGGAGAAAATGTTTGTCGGGGAGTAGTTAAAGAAATAAAAATAAAAAGAGACGATCGCCGGCGTCATATATATATAATTGGAAAATCAGGCACCGGCAAATCAAAATTTATTGCCGGCATGGCTATTCAGGATATAATTAACGGCGAAGGTGTGTGTGTTATGGATCCGCATGGGGATTTAATTGAGGATATAATCAGTCGTATTCCGCCAGCCAGGGCAGACGATGTAATTTTGTTTGCGCCAGCCGACATAGAGCGTCCCTTGGCCTTAAATTTGTTGGAATTTGACGAACGTTATCCGGAGCAAAAAGCCTTTGTGATTAATGAAATGATAAAGATATTTGATAAATTATATGATTTAAAGCAGACCGGCGGTCCTATTTTTGAGCAGTATATGCGCAACGCCATGCTTTTAGTAATGAGCGACCCGGCTTCCGGCTCAACCTTGATGGAAATTCCAAAGGTTTTGGCTGATGTTGATTTCAGGAAAATGAAATTAAAAAAATGCCAGGATTCCACCGTGGTTGATTTTTGGCAAAAAGAAGCGGAAAAAGCCGGCGGGGACGCGGCCCTGGCCAATGTTGTACCTTATATTACCTCTAAGCTCACTTCATTTATTTCCAACGATATGATGCGGCCGATAATCGGCCAGCAGAAAAGCTCATTTAATTTGCGGGACATAATGGATAAGAGAAAAATATTATTGGTTAATTTAGCCAAGGGCCGGATAGGGGAAATAAATGCCCATTTATTAGGAATGATTTTGGTCGGCAAGATATTGATGTCGGCGCTTTCCCGGGCTGATATACCGGGTCAGGACCGTAAGGATTTTTATTTATATATTGATGAATTTCAGAATTTTACCACTGATTCCATTTGTTCAATTTTATCGGAAGCGAGAAAATATAATTTAAATTTAATTATTGCCCATCAGTATTTAGGGCAGTTGGTTAAAAATCAGGACACTTCAATTAAGGAAGCTGTTTTCGGCAATGCGGGGACCTGGGTTTTATTTAAGGTTGGCTCTGAAGACGCGGAAGTAATGGAGAAAGAATTTAAACCGGTTTTTAACCAGTATGATTTAATTAATATTGAAAAGTTTGTTTCTTATGTTAAACTCTTGATTGATAATACCGCTTGCCGGCCGTTTTCAATGAATAATCTTTGGCCCCTGCCGGGAGTGGCCAATAGCGAATTAGCGAATAAAATTAAGTCTTTAAGCCGGTTAAAATACGGTCAGGACAGAAATATTATAGAGGCTGAGATTTCCAGGCGGAGCAGTCTAAATTTATAAATAAAAAAAGCCGAGATTAGGGCCTCGGCTAAAGTTAAAAAAATTGCCAAATAACTGGAAGAACGACAAAAGTGGCAAGAGCAAGCAATATTAGCCTAGACTGTTGTTTGAAGTCGTTATTTCTAAATAAACCAGAAAATATTTCAAATTCTTCTTCCGGCGACCATTTAGGGTCTAATTTTAAATGAAGACAATTTTTGAACATTTTTCCCCTCCCACTTTTATTTATTGTTATTCTAATTGTATATTTAAATACAAGAGTTGTAAAGAGTAAATTTTGTTAAATGAAAATAATACTTTACAAAAGTTAAATGATTTTGTATTATAAATATAGAAGATCGCGAGGCGATAACACCCATTCGTATGCGCCCTATTTGTAGTAGGGCTCGCCGAAAGCGATAACGTTAAAATAAAAATATATGAACGACAAAAATAAAAATACAGACGAATATGAAGATGAATTAACGGATGAAGAAGCTGATAGCCCGGATATTGACGGCGATTTGCCGACTGCGTTAGCTGATT
>CAYMCJ010000045.1:5570-8565 GCA_964388985.1 uncultured Gammaproteobacteria bacterium
GAAGAAGCTGATAGCCCGGATATTGACGGCGATTTGCCGACTGCGTTAGCTGATTCATTGGAAGACGAGGGACAATTAGATTTTGGTTTAGACGATGATAACCAAGATGAAATTATAACTATCAGCAAGCCCAAAATGGCTTTGATAAAAAAATTATTGGAAAATATAAAGGAGAATAATGATAGATTAATCCAAATGTTAGCCGTTTTTATTTCCGATGAAGAAGTGGAACGTATTGGCATAGGCCAGATAAATGACGATGACATTGACGGGGGAGAGGAGGATATTTCCGGGAAGTCAGGTAAAATTATTGAGGGAGTTTTTGACGGCGAAAGTATGATTGGCCCGGACGGGAAACAGTATAGCGTGCCGGTTAATTACGCTTCAAAATCAAAATTAGTGGAAGGCGATATTTTAAAATTAACAATTACGGATAATGGCACTTTTGTTTATAAGCAAATCGGGCCGATTGACAGAATCAGGGAAGTCGGCAAGCTGGAAAAAAACAGCGAAGGTAATTTTATTGTTAGGTCTGATAATAAAAAATGGCGGATTTTGGCTGCCAGCGTCACCTATTTTAAGGGCAGTGTCGGAGATGAAGCGGTAGTGTTAATCCCTAAAACCGGAGAAAGCAAATGGGCGGCGGTAGAGAATATTATTAGAGGTAAGGAATAATATCAAATTTATAATATAAGAAAACAGATAATAACTATTTATTGTCTGTTTTCTATTATTCTTGATTTATTTGGATTTAGTGGTAGAATAGAAGAATAAAAAGAAAAATAAGAATAAAAAAATCTCTTCTTGCTCTTATTTTTCTTTTTATTCTTATTTTTCTTATTTTTATTTATGGCGACTTTATATAGAAAATATCGGCCGCAGAATTTTAATGAAGTGGTCGGCCAGAACTATATTAAAATAACCCTGCAGAATGAAATTCAGTCGGGCAATATTGCTCATGCTTATCTTTTTTGCGGGCCAAGGGCGGTTGGAAAGACCACTATGGCTCGGGTTTTCTCAAAGTCCGTTAATTGCCTGAACAGGAAAGAGACTGAGTTTGAACCTTGCAATGAATGCGCTATTTGTCGGGATATAAATGATAACCGGGATTTGGACATTATAGAAATTGACGCCGCCAGCTATACCGGCGTTGATAACGTGCGTGAAAACATTATCGCTTCCGCCCGGGTGACGCCGTCAAGGTGCAAATATAAGATTTTTATTATTGACGAGGTCCATATGCTTTCCATCTCCGCTTTTAATGCTTTGTTAAAAATTATTGAGGAGCCGCCGAGTTTTGTAATATTCATATTATGCACAACCGAAGTGCATAAGGTTCCAAATACGATTATTTCCAGATGCCAGCGGTTTGATTTCCGGCGGATTAATGTTAATGATACTGTGAAGAAATTAAATTATATAGCCAAAAAGGAAAATATTAAAATTGACAAAAGCATATTGGAAACCATCGCTCGGCAGTCGGAGGGTTATATGAGAGACGCGGAAAGTTTGCTGGGGCAGATTGTTTCTATTAGCGGTAAGGAAATTACGGCCGAGAAAGCCGACTTGGTTATTCCCAGGAGCGACATTAATGAAATTATCAATTTGATTGACAATTTAGCAAAAAAGGACAGCGCTGGCGGTGTGAGGTTGATTAATAAACTGGTAGATGATGGAGTTGATTTAAAAAAATTTGTCAGTGATTTAATTGAAATAATGAGAAAATTGATACTTGGTAAAATTAATCCAAGTTTATCAGAAAGATTAGGTTTGGAGTTGGGTGAAAATTTTGAAAATATTGTAAATGAGGTTGGCCGGAATTTATCATTAGAGCGGTTAGTGTATTTAATTGAAGTTTTTATTAAAGCCAAAAATAAGATAAAAGAAAGCCATATCCCCCAGCTTCCGATTGAATTGGCAATTATAGAATCGGGTCAGCCGATAGGGCTTTCCGGGAATATTAATAATCCCGGTAATTTGGCCGGTTTAAATTCAGACAATATAAATTCGGCGGCCAAGCCGTTTGTTCGACAGTCGACAGATTTTAAAAGGGCCGGATTTAAAGATAAAGATATAGCCGCCGGCTGGAATGAAGTTTTGGTTAAAGTTAAAAAATATAATCATTCATTATCTTTTATTTTGCGGGCTTGTTTGCCGGGAGAAATTAGCGACAATAAACTGCCTTTAATTTTTAAATATAAATTTCATAAAGAAAGGATTAACGACCCGCAGATTAAATCATTAGTGGAAAAAGTTTTGGGCGAAGTTTACGGCCGGCCTCTGACCATAGAGTCTGTTATTAATGAAAAGTTGGAAATTAATGGTTCGGCCCTATCGGGCGTAGGAGACAACTTGATTTCTGGCAATAAAAAAATAGCCGTTGTTAATGATAAAAAAGAGAAAGATGGCGGCAATATGGTTAGTGATGTATTAGATATTTTCGGCGGCAAAGTCGTTAAGTGATGCGAATAAAATATTCGGGGATCGTCTAGTGGTAGGACGGCTGGTTCTGGTCCAGCTAACCGGGGTTCAAATCCCTGTCCCCGAGCCAATGAATTTTGTGAAAGCGACCGACACACGTCGGTTGCTTTTAGTTTGATATTAGCTAAAAATGACAGGAATGATAGTCTATTTTGTTTTTGCCCCGTTCCTGTCAAAGATTATGATTTTATAGAATTACTCTTATTTTAGATAAAAAACAGTGGTTCGAGCCCCATCTCTGTCTATTGCGAATTTATTTTAAAAATATTAACCAAATTTGACTTATGGTATAATGAAAATATATGAAAAAGTTTAGATCAGTCGTTTTAATATCAATCGTCAGCGCTATTGCTTGCTCGGTAGCGAGCTTTTGGGTGGGCGAAGCTAATTGGCAATTTTTACCTTTTTTGATTTTAGCTGGTTTTTTTATGGTCTGGATTCAAAAGGAAACAGCTACTCATAAATTTTTAAGTAAATTATTAGTCGGATCTTTGCTTTTTGGTTTTTTAACCAT
>CAYMCJ010000046.1:0-8340 GCA_964388985.1 uncultured Gammaproteobacteria bacterium
CAAGGACGGGGAAAGAGTTATGAGGATATGTTAAAAAAGAGTTAACATCTGTCAGATATTAGCTCTTTATTTTTGATAGATAATAGATAAATAATTTTTAATTTTTTTCCAATACCACAATCTCCCGCCAAACCCTTTGGCCTTGGCGACCGTAAATAATGGTATCACGGTCGCTTAGTTTAATATCAGGATTATCTCGCAAGTTTTTTGGAATAGGATTAACGATTTTAAAATCATTGAATTCCGGCGTTATACGTTCCGCGTTATGCGTTATGCGAAACGTAGGCCAAACTATTACTATTTTTCCGCCAGGCTTTAATATTTTTTTGAATTCAGTTAAGGCCTGACTATATAATTTTTCCAATTCAGGAATTATTTTGTTAATATTTATTTTTCCGCGTTGCGGACCGAGATAGGGTTCGGTGATAATGGCATCAATGTAATTTGGTTTTAAAAAATTAGAAAGTTCAGAAGTGGATTTATTAAATAATTGATATTGGATATCAGATATTAGATATTTAGATTTAAGCCATTGAATATTTTTTTTCGTATTGCAGATTGCTTTTTCGGAAATATCAGAGCCAATTAGATTTTTATAACCCATAAGCATAGCTTCGGTAAGAATTGTGCCGGAACCGCAAAAGGGGTCAAGTATGAATGCGCCTTGGCGCGTTCTTACAGCAGAAAGATTTATCATGATTTGGGCTAGTTTGGGCGGCAGCATTCCTGATAAATCGTCGCGGGCTGGCCGACCGTAATCGCGGAAAGAAAGTTCTTTAAAAGGCTGAACGGCCAGAGTATGGCCAATAATAATTTTATTGTCTTGCTTAAATAATACAGCTTCTATTCCTTTATCAGTAAGCTTGTTTTGCTCCACCACTACACTGGACAAGGTTTTTTCTTTGGACGTGACCCAGCGGCAACTTATGTTCTGTTCTCTTAAGTATTTTTTTATTTCCATTCCTAATTTTTTTGTATTAAATTCATTTTTTCCATAATATGATATTCCAAATTTGAATTTGCCCTGTTTGTCTTTGGTATTTATAATTTGTTGTAGGCCATTTATTATTTTTGGCTGATTTAGTAAATTAATTTCCGCGTCAATGATTCCAATTTTAATAGTGCCGCCTATTTTTTTTATTAAAGCCGGCGCCTCAATTTTTTTATTTGTTTCCATGATAAAAATATTGTTTTGCAACCAAAATTTAAATTTATTATTTTTTTTATTCAAACCGAAAACAGCCGAAATTTCAGCTATGGATAAGGTTGGATTATTGCCTAAAATAAAAAAGTAATTCATAATATTTTTGCCTGTGGCAAGTCTGCCTCTGTGGCGGGTACACCCGCCCGACTGTTCCGAGACTTCGGGAACGGACACGGTACGAATTAAGGTTGTTTTAACTTTAGCAAAAAGTTGCTCTTCTTGCAATAATTTTATATTTATGTTAAGGTGTATTATACATTTTAATAGTAACCTTTCCAGCCGTAATTTTTACGGCAACCCCCGTTAGATTTAACAGGGGAAGGTATTCTATAAATTCCCAACCGTTATAATTTAGAATACTTGGGAATTTTTAATTAATCAATTAATCTATGTCAAAAATAAAATCATCATCATCTTCTCACTATGAGTTATTATTTATTATTCCAAATAGATATACAGAAGGAGAAGCAAATTTAATAGTTGATAAAGTAAAAAAAATTATTGCTGATAATAATGGCAATATTGTTTTTAGTGAAGATTGGGGGAAAAAACATTTGGCTTATAAAATAGGCGGCTACAGCCATGGATATTATAGTTTGCTTGAATTTAGTTTAAAGGGGAATGAGTTAGAAAAAGTAAATAGCACGTTAAAAATGTCCAACGAAATTTTACGCCATCAGATAATAAAAAAAGCGGTCAAGACGGAACAGCAGATAGAAGAAGAAAAAAAGATAGCGGAAAAAATCGCTAAAAAAGCGGTTAAAAAGGAAAAAGATAAAGACAAGAGGATAGACAAAAATAAAGACAAAGATAAAGATAAGGGAAAGATGGAATTAAAAGATTTGGATAAAAGATTGGATAGAATTTTAGATACAGACGACCTTTTATAATAAAACAACAATTTAATTATATAATGTTTATAATTAATTATTTATTCGTTATTATTCATTGAAGACAAAATGTATAATTGCGAAAATAAAAATGTATGAATTTAAACAAAGCAATGATTATTGGAAATTTAACCAGAGACCCCGAAGTAAGAACCACTCCAACCGGGCAAACAGTGGCTACGTTTGGAGTAGCAACAAATTTTATCTGGACAGACCAGCAGGGGCAAAAGCAGGAAAAAGTGGAATTTCATAATGTTGTTGCCTGGAGAAGGTTGGCTGAAATTTGCGGCCAGTATTTACGCAAAGGCTCAAAAGTCTATATTGAAGGCAGGTTGCAGACCCGCGATTGGGTTGGGCAGGATAATGTTAAGCGTTATCGAACCGAAATTGTGGCTGATAATATGATTATGTTGGACCGGGCCGGCGGAGCGGCTCCAATGTCAAATGAACAGCCGCCAGTCCCGGAAGAAGGAGCAGTAGCGTCAAGCGAACCGGTTATTGACGTGGACGAACCGGTTGGCGGGGAGTCAAATCCGACCGAGGAAGACATAAAAGTTGAGAATATCCCATTTTAAAGTTGTTTTTTGCTATCGCAAAAAAGCCCCTCTACAAATGCGGCATATGCGAATTAACGTTATTGCTTCGCGAGCCCTTTCTGTTTCGCTTAAGTGGGATGATATACCCGCCAGATAGTTCGCCTCTGCGGTAGAGTGGGCGTGGTGCGAACATAAATAAGAACAAGAAAAATAAAATATTTTTATATTTTTAATATGGAAAATCAAACAATTAAAAAACCAAAAGAATGTTATTTTTGCGCCAATAATATTAAAGAAGTTGATTATAAGGATATTAATACTTTGCGCCGTTTTATTAATTTTCATCAGAAGATTTTACCGAAAAAAAGAACCGGCACTTGTTCCTGGCACCAGAGAAAGCTGGCTATTGCGATTAAAAGAGCGCGGATGATTGCCTTATTGCCGTTTGTGCATAAATAGAATCACAAAACATAAAACATGCAACACGAAACAAAAAATTGTTGCAGGTTGTATGTTTTATGTTGTAGCCCGTATGTTATCATTAAATGAAATTAAAATTGGCAAAGTTATTGAAGTAAATAACGAGCCTTATATTATAACAAAAACAGACCATCACAAAATGGGCCGGGGAGGGGCGGTTTTAAAAGTTAAATTAAGAAATTTAATCAGCGGCAATGTTTTGGAAAAGACTTTTCAGGGAAGCGACAAGGCCCAGGAAGCGGAAACGGAAAAAAAGAAAGTAAATTATTTATACAAAGACGAGGAAAAAGTTTATTTTATGGATAACCAGACCTATGAGCAGTTTGAATTGCTTTTGGACAGTATCGGAGAAAGCCGGAAATTTTTAAAAGACGGGACTGATGTTGATGTTTTATATTTTAAAAATAAACCGGTAGCCATTGAGCTTCCGGTTAAAATGAATTTTAAAGTTATTAGCGCGCCGCCGGGAGTAAAGGGCAACTCGGCCGGCAATGTGACTAAACAGGTAGAGCTGGAAACCGGAACGACATTAAACGTGCCGATGTTTATTAATGAAGGCGATATTGTTAAAATAAATACGGAAACCGGAGAGTATGTGGAAAGAGCATAGTACACAAACACAAATAAGACGAAAATATACGAAAAAAACGAATGATGGTTATTAAAAATATTTATCAAAACGATTTTTAAAATAGTATTTTAGTTTTTTATATTAAATTTGTTCGTTTAAAAAAAATTTTAAAATTCAGCGTTAAAGTTTTTAGACCTTTTATTAAAATCCGTAGAAGAAAGGAGATAGGAAATGAAAAAGATAAGTATTTTTTTGTGTCTTCTTATTTTTGTCAGTTGGTCATTGATATTTACTGCTAGGGCCGGTTCTACATTTTATTACGTCAAAGCCAAAGGAGGTTTGTATGTTTATGACCCAGACGACAAAGTTTTAGAAGAGAATCCATACAACCCCAATTATCCCCGTCGGCAGAAAATTTGGACGGATAAACCCTGGAATTTAAATATAACGGAGGGGGTCGGGCGAGCTGGGGACAAGATTAAGATTAAGTACAGTCCTCCGCCCGGCAGATTTGACAAAAATTGGACTGGTTGGGTGGTTTCAAAATATCTGAAAAGAGTTACGGATTTTTGTAATATTAGATTCATCGTTCCGCTCTCTGAAAGTGTTGAAGTAATTTTAGTTCATGGGAAGCCTGGTTATTTTTCCGAATTAAGGTCTGGCGAAGTTCATGTTGATGGCGGTTGGCGCAAAGGAGCGGTTTTAATAACCGGTCGGATAGTTAACGGTTGGGTGGAAATTTTAGGCCGGAAAGTTTGTTTTCCCGACAGGAGTTGGGTTTTCAGCGAGGACCATATATTCCCCGGTTGGATTTGGGGAGAATATGTCGGCGTGGCCGTGGACTCGGAATACATAAAATTTCGCCGGCCAGTGATTTATCAGACTTTGGGCTATAATGTTCATGCCCGGGGGAAGCCGATAATTATATCCAAAATTTTGGGTACTTATCAAAGAAAAGGTTTTAAAGTAAAGATAATCGGCCAAAAGGGAAGCTGGCTTTTAACCGATAAGGGGAAGTGGGTGTTTAAGGAATTATTAAAGCTGGTTTCAGATTGAGGGAGGATATGTTATGTTATGGAGATTAGTTTAAAAGCCTTGGAAATATATTTTAATTCCAGGCCCGAGCTTATGCCTATCAGGGAAATGGTCATGAGAAAAGTCTGGAGATTGGCCAAAAAAGGCAGAGTTTCTTTGTTAGTACTTGAAAGATTTAAGAAATATTTTACAACAGATTTTTTGAGAAAAAATACAATTTGACAGGCAACAAGAGAGTGTCTGCTATATTGGCTATTCAAAAAAGGAGGGTGGCAGATGTATTCTCATATATTCCTTGATAACGAGGGAAAGCCCCTAAATATCTACGTCGAAATAGACGGGGAAGGTGAGGTCAGAATTTCGGGGGTTGGCGTTAAAAAAGTGAAAATAATGAAAGGAAGAGAAAAAGAAGTGGAGGTTAAACTATAAAGCCCCTGGCTAAACCAGAGGCTCTTTTTATTTATGAAAGATGTCGGACAATTTGCTCCAAATTGGCCGACTATTTATTTTTTTAATTTTAAAGTTATAAATTAAATTTCTTCCATTTCTCTGGCCCTTACTTCCGAAATTATTCTTTTTCTGATTTCTTTTTTTAATTTTTGGTCCTGGCGCAGGAATTTTTTGGCGTTTTCCCGGCCCAGACCCAGTTTAATATCGTTAAATGAATAAGAATTGCCGCTTTTGCTAACCACTCCGTAGGCCACGCCGGAATCAAGCAGGTCGCCGGAAATAGAGATGCCTTCGTTATACATTATGTCAAACTCGCAGGTCCGGAACGGAGCGGCCACCTTATTTTTTACCACCTTGCATTTAACCCGGTTACCGATAATTTTGTCCGCCTGCTTAATTTGGGCCGAGCGCCTGACTTCAATTCTGACTGATGAATAAAATTTTAAGGCATTGCCACCGGTTGTAACTTCAGGATTTCCGAAAAAGACTCCGATTTTATGCCTGATTTGATTGATAAATATTACGACAGTTTTTGTTTTTGAAACAATGCCGGTTAATTTGCGCAGAGCCTGGCTCATTAATCGGGCCTGCAAGCCCATATGCTGGTCGCCCATATCGCCGTCAATTTCTTTTTGCGGAACCAGGGCGGCCACCGAGTCAATTACCACTATGTCAACCGCGTTTGAGCGGACCAGGGTTTCTAAAATTTCCAAAGCCTGTTCGCCCGTATCCGGTTGGGAAATAAGCATATCTTTAATATTAACGCCGATTGTTTTAGCGTAATCCGGGTCAAGAGCGTGCTCGGCATCTATAAAGGCGGCAATTCCGCCCAATTTTTGCACTTCAGCCACGATATGCTGGGCCAGGGTGGTTTTTCCCGAAGCTTCCGGGCCGAATATTTCTATAATTCTGCCCCGCGGCACTCCGCCTATTCCCAGAGCAAGGTCTAAGGATAGACAACCGGTCGGCACCGAGTCAACGTCGGATTTTCTGGCTTCGCCAAATTTCATAATAGCGCCTTCTCCGAATTTGGTTTTAATTTGTTCCATTGCTAACATAGCCGCATTTAAACGTTCATTGGTTTCTTTTTTTCCGCCCTCTTTTTTGTCAGAGGCGGGCATGTTTTTATTATTATTTTCAGCCATATAGTTAATATAATTTAATAGTAAGGTCTCCTCGTGTTATTAGGATATAATGTTTTAATAAAAAATGCAAGAAAGAAAGTTAATAAAAAAATCCTTAGCATGTTGTACTAAGGAATATATTATTTTTCAGCTGTTAAAACAGCCAGAGGCATATTTTCTAAAAGTTTATAGTTTTTAACTCTTCCTCTCCCCTCCCTGTCCATTTTCATTCTAATCCAGTTTATTTCTTTAAAGCCGGCTTGCATTAATATTCTTTCATAAGTTTCCGGCTTCCAAAAGGTATTAGAAAAATTAAATTCAATCTCATTGATTTTAAAATTTATAAGTATTTTTGCACCCTCAACAAATTGCATGGAAAAACTTCGCTCACCTATTTGCGGATGAAGTAAATAATGCTTAGCTGAAATATAAGTATTAATGGCAACTATTTTTCCTCCGGGATTTAAACTTGAATATATATTAGTAGCCATTTTTCTTAAAGATTTTTTGTTTTTAGCATAATGCAGAAGAAAGGCAGCCGTAATTAAATCAAATCTTTTAAATTTTAGAACAGAGCGAAAAACGAAAATCGGCCAGCCGGCATTGAGCCATAAATAATTAATATTTAGCGGGTTTTTTCTTTCGGTTTGGCGGGCCAGCTTTAACATTTTCAATTCTTTATCTCCGCCAATCACTGTTGCGCCTTTGTCCGCAAGAAGTCTTGAGCTTTCGCCTCCGCCACAGCCAAGGTCAAGAATTGTTTTTTCCCGCACGTTCCCGCAAGCCTGCAGCCAAGAGGGATAAATCATATTTTTTCTTTCCGGATGTTCCATGCGCGATTTATCAGTATATTGAATAGCAATTTGTCTATATTGAGTCATTTTTTCTCCTTAATTATAAGGGTTATTGTTAATGTTCAAAGTTATAAAATCTTTTCATATATTATTATTTTTGTCAACTAAAATATAGATGTTGTTAATAGTATTGTGGGTAAAAACTGTGGAAAATTAGACAATTTTATATTAATTTTAAATAAAACCGTTAAAACTTGACATAAATCATTGAATCGTATAATATATAACTACATTAATTATTAATATATTAAAATATTGACTAATTAATATAAGCACAATTTACAAATTAAAAGAAGAGACAGTGATATAAAAAATTTGTATCCCTGTTTTTTCTTTTTAATGGGACTGTCGCCGAATGCCCGATTTGGCTATATTTTCTAGATTTCGGTAAATTTTGTAAAATATTTTTTCGCCTATATTAACATATAAGCTCAAGAATATTTTACAAAATTTCCTCAAAATCTGAAAAAATCTATCACAAAAGCGCATTCGGCGACAGTCCCTTAAAAGAAAGTTCGTTAACAATTAAATAAATCTTAAATAAATTTAGAAGAGGTTCTAATATATTAAATTCGGAACAAGTCTCTATTATTTTAGGGACAGGTCCCGCTTTTAGTGCGGGGCAAGTTTTGGTGCTAACAGGCGCCAATTTATATTAAGCCATTTATTTGGTTTAATTAGTAGAAGATTTATTTCTTCATATATTTTTGAGACCCCGCCGCTCTCGAGTAGCGGGGCAGGGTTTAACCCTGCGTAAGTCTCAACAGGATAAAGCCTGGTTAAAAACTTTTTGAGAGTTTGATCCTGGCTCAGGATGAACGCTGGCGGCGTGTCTAAGGCATGCAAGTCGAACGTGTATCTTCGGATACGCGTGGCAAACGGGAGAGTAACACTTTGGTAATTTACCTCTAGCTAGGGCATAACCCTGAGAAATCGGGGATAATTCCCTATAGACATGGGGGGACATATGTCATTCCCATGTAAAGCTACGGCGGCTGGAGAGAAGCCTAAGGCCTATCAGCTTGTTGGTGAGGGTAAAAGCCCACCAAGGCTACGACGGGTAGCGGGTGTGAGAGCATGACCCGTCTCACTGGGACTGAGACACTGCCCAGACTCCTACGGGAGGCTGCAGTCAAGAATATTCCTCAATGGCCGAAAGGCTGAAGGAGCGACGCCGCGTGCATGAAGAAGCCCTT
>CAYMCJ010000047.1:0-8327 GCA_964388985.1 uncultured Gammaproteobacteria bacterium
TTTATAATATTTGTTTCAAGTATTGGCCGGTAAAACTATTTTTGTTTTTGGCCACTTCTCTGGGCGTGCCTTGGGCAATAATTTGGCCGCCCTTGTCCCCGCCTTCCGGACCCAAATCAATAATCCAGTCAACTGATTTGATTACATCCAGATTATGTTCAATAATCAGGACGGTATTGCCTTTGTCAACCAGCTTGTTTAAAACTTCCAGCAAGCGCTTGATATCGTCAAAATGCAGGCCGGTGGTGGGTTCATCCAAAATGTACAGAGTGCGGCCGGTTGCCCGCCGGGATAATTCCGTCGCCAGCTTTACCCTTTGCGCCTCGCCGCCGGAAAGAGTGGTGGCGGATTGGCCTAATTTAATATAGCCCAAACCGACCTCGGCCAGAGTGGATAGTTTTTGATTTATGGCCGGAATATTTTTAAAAAATTCAAGCGCTTCAGCCACGGTCATATTTAAAACATCCGAAATGTTTTTGCCTGTCCCGTCTTGGCGGTGATTTTTATAGTATATTTCCAAGGCTTCTTTATTGTATCTCTGGCCGTGGCAGACCTCGCATTCAACGTAAATATCAGGCAAGAACTGCATTTCAATTTTTACTAAACCGTCGCCGGCGCAAGCCTCGCAGCGCCCGCCGACAACATTAAAAGAAAAGCGGCCGGCCCTGTAGCCGCGGATTTTAGCTTCCGGCAGGCTGGCGAACAGCTCCCTTATCGGGGTAAAGGCGCCGGTGTAGGTGGCCGGATTTGAGCGCGGGGTGCGGCCGATTGGCGATTGGTCAATATTTATTACCTTGTCCACATGTCCTATTCCTTCTATGGCTTTGTGTTTTCCCGGTTCCTGTTTGGCCCGATAAAATTTTTGCGCCAGAGTCCGGGCCAGGATATCGGTCATCAAGGTGGATTTACCCGAGCCGGATACGCCGGTAATGGCGATAAACAGGCCCAGAGGAAAATGAACGTCAATATTTTTTAAATTATGCTCCTCGGCGCCGATAATTTTTAAGGCTTGGCCGTTGCCAGAGCGATATTTTTTTGGCGCGGGAATGGATTTTTTGCCGGCCAGATATTGCCCGGTTAGCGATTTATCAGATTTTATTATTTGCGCTTTGGTGCCTTGGGCAATAATTTTACCGCCATGTTCGCCGGCGCCGGGGCCGACATCAATAATCCAGTCCGCCGCGGCAATGGTTGCTTCGTCATGTTCTACCACGATAACGGTATTTCCCAGGTCGCGCAGGTTTTTTAAGGTATTAATGAGTTTATTATTGTCTTTTTGGTGCAGGCCGATTGAGGGTTCATCAAGGATATAAACCACCCCGACCAGGGCTGAGCCGATTTGGGTGGCCAGCCGAATCCGCTGGGCTTCGCCGCCGGATAAAGTGTTGGCCGGCCGCCCCAAGGTTAGATAATCAAGCCCGACATTAGAAAGGAAATTAAGCCTTGATTTTATTTCTTTTATTATTGGGGCTCCAATTTTTTTGTTTTTAGCTGACAGCTGGCTTGATTTTTCCAGTTCAATAAAAATTTTTTTTGTTTCATTAATCGGTTTGGTTGTTATGTCGTAAATTGATAAATTATTAATCGTTACCGCCAGCATTTCTTCTTTTAGTCGTTTGCCCCGGCAGGTTGGGCATTCCAAGACGCGCATATATTGCTCTATTTCTTTCCTAATATAATCAGAATCAGTCTGCTTATAGCGCCGTTCTAAATTAGAAATTACGCCTTCAAATTCAGTTGACATTTCCCCGGAAAACCGTTCGCTTTCATATTCAACGTTATAGTTTTTACCATCTGAACCGTATAATACAATATTAAGCTGTTTTTCGGATAGATTTTTAATCGGCGTGTTGAGGTCAAAGCCGTGTTTTTGTCCGACTGTTCCCAAAATGCGCATCATCCAAGTCTGTCCGTTGGCGGTGTTGTGCGACCAGGGTTTTATGGCCCCCTGCGCGATTGTTAGATTTTGATTAATAATCAGGTTGGAGTCGATTTCCTGCTTGGTTCCCAAGCCGGCGCAGTCAGGGCAGGCGCCATGGGGAGAATTAAAAGAGAAATTTCGCGGCTCTAATTCAGGCAGATTTATGCCGCATTTTGGGCAGGCAAAAAGCTGCGAAAAGACAGTATCTTTAAATTCATTTTTTTTATTTCCAATAACCGATATAATTACCAATCCATTGGCTAAATCCAGGGCCTTTTCTATGGCTTCGGTTAATCTGGCAATATCCTCCTTGTTTTTATTTACCGTCAGGCCGTCAATAACAATTTCAAGATTATGTTTTTTATTTTTATCAATTTCCATATCTTCAATTTCTTCCAAAGCGTAAATTTTATTATCAAATCTAACCCGGCTATAACCGGCTTTGGAAATGCCATCCAGTATATTTTTATGTTCGCCCTTTTTGTCTTTAACAAGCGGAGACAGAATAATAATATCTTTGTTAAGATACAATTTTATTATCTGATTAACAATTTCATCAATGGAATGCTGTTTTATTTTTTGCCCGCATTTCGGGCAGTGAGGCAGGCCGATGCGCGCGAACAACAGGCGCAGATAATCATAAATTTCCGTTACTGTTCCCACGGTTGAACGCGGGTTATGGGAGGTTGATTTTTGGTCAATGGAAATAGCCGGCGACAGCCCTTCTATTAAATCAACATCCGGCTTGTCCATTAAGCCGATAAACTGCCGGGCGTAAGCCGACAGGGATTCAACATAACGGCGCTGGCCCTCGGCGTAAATCGTGTCAAAGGCCAGACTGGATTTACCGGAACCTGATAATCCGGTTATAACCACGAATTTATCGCGCGGGATGTTAACGTCAATATTTTTTAGATTATGGACGCGGGCGCCTTTGATTTTTATTATGTTATTATTTTGTCTAGACATAATTATATAATGCGAAAAATGCGGATAGATACAAAACTACGAAAATGCGAAAATGTAGATTACGCGAATAAATGTTATTTATAAAATACGCAAATGATATTTACATAATAGAAAGTATTATACATTATATTTTTTGATATGGCAAGAGTGTGTGAGTGAAAAAGTTATAAAGTTAGAAGTTAAAACAATACAAAAAAGCCAGTTTAACCTGGTTTTTTGTATTTTATATAAACAATTTTTAACTTTAAACTTTTTATTTTATAATTTTTAACTTATCTTGGTTCCTTTAAATTTTTTTCCAGATAAGCAATTTTTTAAATTATTTGTTTTTTGGCCGTTTATAACAATAATTTCTAGACCAAGCTGTTGGCTTTTGCGCGCGGCAATCGGGTCAAAGGGCGCGTTTAAGCCCGGGGTCCATTTATTGCCCACTATTTTTTTAAAATCCGGCCAGCCTATTTCTGTTTGCGGCTGGGCGTCTTTATATTTTTTCGGGTCCTTATCATAAACATAATCTATATTGGAGAGATTTATCAAAGTTTTAACCTTAAATCTTTCCGCTAAAGTTACGGCGACATAATCGGTGGACCAGCCCGGCCGCCAGCCCGCCGCCACCATAATGCTTTCGCCGTGACCAAAGTGCTTATTTAGATTTTCTTTGGTGAGTGGATTTTTATTTATCCGGGGATGAGCCTGTTTCCTAAAAATAGTTTTTAGCAAATGCGCATTAAGCCTGGTGGAATGAACTCCGAGCCAGTCTTTGTCTTCGTTGGTTAATTCAGCTATTTTTCCGGCCGCCTGTTGATAGACCCGGCAGATATGGCCGCCGCCGGTAACTATAATAAAACGTTTGTTTTTTTTAATTTCCGACTCAATAATTTTTTTAAATTTTTTTAGAAATTTCCAGTCAATTCCTTCTGGGGGGAAAATCAATGAGCCGCCCAGAGAAATGATGCAGGTTTTTTTGTTGGCCATACGTAGTTAAAACATAGTCTTATAAATTTAAAACTAAGTTTATTATTTTATAAGTATTTTTTCACTTTATACTTTAGCATTTTTTATAATTTTAGACAAAAAATGTCCAGTTAACGTTATTCGCTTCGCGAACCCGCACTACAAATGCGGGACATGCGAATTACGCCCTACGCTCGAAACGGCTACCCGCAGGGTAAACGCCGCCCTGCGGTGTAGCAATTTGCATTTTATAGCGGGGTAACGTTTTTTGGGGTATTTTTTTGAGATTTTGTCCGCCCAGCTTATTTATTGACAAAAAATATTGTTTATGATAATATTTTTTATTAAAATTAAATATCCGGATATATTAAAATACTGTTTAATTTACTACTTGCTCAATGGCCTTAATTTTTAGATGACTTTCCTCCTTGATCATTTATTAATTGTTGTCCATTATGAGTAAGTAGTAAATTAAACGGTATTTATTAAATAGATTTACTGCTTAAAATTTTGTCTAGGAGCGGTCGAGGCTGAATTAACCCTCCTTAATTTAGTCAAGGCCTTAGAGATTTATTTCTCAGCTTCTAGGCAATATTTTGGGCGGCATCATCAATTTTTTTGGTCAGAAGCGCGTATTACACTAATGGTTGTCGCTTCCGGCCGTTTTTTATTTTAAATAAAAAATCCGGCTGAGCCGGATGAATTTATTATAAGTTTGTTATTAAATTAAACTTGTTCCGCGATGATTGAAAATAGATTTTTAATTGTTTTTATTTCCTCTTGGCTGAATTTTTGCAAAACAAATTTATCCGTCGGCATTTTTTCGGCCATTTCGGTTTTGACCCCGATTCTTATTCGTTTAAAATTTTTAGTTTTAAGATAATTTATGATTGACTCAATCCCTTTGTGCCCGGCGCTGCGGGAGTCAACGGAGATTTTAAATTTACCCAGCTCAATATCAATATCGTCGTGAATAATAGTTAGAATTTTCGATAAATTACTGTCTTTAATTTTGAGCAGGCCTAATTTTTTTGGCAGTAATTGATAATAAGACATAATCGTTGCCACGACCCGGCCGGAATTGTTCATAAATGTTTGTGGCTTGACGTATAAAATATCGTTGTTTTTACAAACCAAAGCGCCAAATTTTTTATTATTTTGCCAGGTTAAATTTTGCCGTTCAGCTAAGGCATCAATAGTCATAAAACCAACATTATGGCGGGTTAGTTTGTATTTTTCTTCGGGATTGCCCAATCCGACTATAATTTTCATAAATTAAATATTGTTATTGTTTTTGCCTTTAATTATTTTTGTAGTTAAAGGTGTCCCCGAAAAACCAAATTTTTCCCTAAGGCGATTTTCAATAAAACGAGTATAGGAAAAATGGAGGTTGTCTTTAGAGCCGATTCTTATTTCAAATTTAGGAGGATTTGATTTTACTTGTTTTAGTTCATATATCCTTGGGTGTCTGGTCCCTTTTCCTTTGGCCGGCTTATGAATTTTTACAATTTTATTTAGGAATTTGCTTAATTGCGAATCACTAATTTTTTTTCTTCTTTGTTCGGATACATTTACGATTAATGATGTTAGTTTATCTACTTTGCTTTTAGTTAAGGCGGAGGCAAAATGAATTGGGGCCCAGGTAGCGAAAGGCAGGCTTGAATAAATATGCTTAGTATAATTTTTAGTGTTTTTTTCTTCAATCAGGTCCCATTTATTGGCGACAAAAATAAAACTGACTTGTTTTTCAACTATTTCTTCCACCAATTTGGCGTCTTGGTGGGTAATATCTTTATTTATATCAATAACCAGCAGGGCCAGGTCGGATTTTTTTAAGGCCTTTAACGATTTTTCAATTCCGTATTTTTCTAAATTTTTTGTTTTTTGCCCCTTCTTGCTTATGCCAGCGGTATCAATGAGGGTAATTATATTGTTTTCATAAGTTATTTCAGTGTTTTGCGGCTCGCGGGTCGTATGCGGGATTGGGCTAACCATAACTCTTTCATATCCAAGAATGGCATTTAGCAGACTTGATTTGCCGACGTTTGGCTTGCCAATAATACAGACTTTAATTTTTTCTTCCGGCCCTTCAACCTCATTTTCCTTATATTTTTTAAGATTGATTTTTGGCATGATTATATCCAATAAATCCCCGCTGCCGGAGCCGTTGGAGGCCGAAACTGGAATCGGTTCGCCCAAAGCCAACTTATTAAATTCAGCCGTATTGGGGCGTTCGTTGATATTATCGGTTTTATTGGCTACCAAAATAGTTTTGTTTTTTAACGAACGGTTTTTTTTAATAACCATAGCCATTTCCAAATCCTGTTTCAAAAGTCCGGTTTTATTGTCAACCAAAAATAAAATTAAATCGGCTTGTTTTAAATAATCACAAACTTGTTTTTGCACTTTTATATTTAGGTCGTCTGATTTTAATTTTTTTTTAATTAAATTTTTTATATCAATAATGCCGCCGGTATCAACTAAATTAAATTTTTGGCCGCGCCAGTTTACTTGATTTATATTGCTGTCGCGCGTAGTGCCTTCAATGGTTGAAACCAAGGCTTGTCTTTTTTCTATTAAGCAGTTAAATAGGGTTGATTTGCCAACATTGGTTCGGCCAAAGATAACCACCACCGGCATTTTTTCTTTTTTTAAATGGTTCATATAATTATTAGACCTACTGCATAATAATTTACTACTGCCAGCCTCGCCAGCTCGTCTAGGCGGGCAATTTCTATATTTCAGCCAAATTTTTAAAAAAATTTTTTGGAGCTTACTTTGTAAGTAAACCTCAAAAATTGTTTGAAAAATTTGTCTCAAAATCTAAAAAATTTCGTTAAGTAACTTATTATGCAGCAGGTCTATTCTTCAATATTTTCAGCACCTGATTTAGAAGTATCGGCGTTTTGCCCGATAATTAATATAAAGTCAGGCATAACCGGGTCGGTTTCATTTATTAATTCTTTTTTTATGTCATCCTGAAGCCATTGCGGAAGACTAAATGATACATTGGCATTTGTTTTTTCCTTCAAGATTGTTAGAGATTTTATTTTTTCACCATAAGTTAAGTCATAGATTACTGATTTTTGGAAGTTTTGTTTACTGCAGTTTCCAACTCGGATAATATCAAATCCGTATTTTTCAACATCCAGGGCGGTTTGACTGGCTAATCCGTTTATCCAAGTCCCGTTTCTTATTTCAACCGAAGCTTTTTCCACCACCACCTCGGATTTTTTCTCCGGCGGCGCATCAGAGAAAATATTGTTGACAAGGTATTGAATTTCGGCAAAATCCCCGCTGCGGGGGAATAGAAGATAAGCCCCGTCCTCTCCCTGCATATTAACCAATAATCCGTTCGGGCTATTATCCAATACTTTATTTATTATATCCTCTTTTTTTACATCCTTAAAAGTGTCCCATAATTTTATAATTTCCCATATTTTCAAATTAGTGCTTATATGTTCTTTAAATTCATCAATAATATTGCTTATCAGACGAGGTTTGAACAATATATACTTTGATAATAATTTGTTTTTAGCGGCTTCTAAAATTTTTTGCTGCCGGCGGGCTCTGGCAAAATCAGACCCCTCAATGCCGGCGGCGTGCCTTGAGCGGGCGTATTTTAAGGCCAGTTCCCCGTCCATTTTTTGCAATCCCTCGGCAATATAGAGATGTTCAAATCTGGCTTCGTACGGCTCGGCCGTTTCCATCCCCATTATTGGATAGCTAAAATCTTCCAGAGTGTTTTCAACTTCAATTTCAACCCCCCCCAATTCATCAATGATATTAATAAAACCGTCAAAGTCTACCCGGAAAAAATAATCAATCGGTATGTTTAACACATCACCCAACGCCTGGCAACTCGCCAGTCCGCCGCTGTTAATATTTTTAAATTCAGCATAAGCGTTTATATTATTTATTTTTCTCCAGCCCATCTCTTCCATCGGTATAGTTAAATCACGGGGAATAGAAAGCAGGGAGATTTTTTTGGTTGACGGCTCCAGGCTGGCCAGTATAATTGTATCAGTTAAATATCCGCCTTCATGGTTTTTTCCGCCCATACCCAAAAGAAGAATATTAATTCTATCCCTCTCCTCGCCTTTTAATTGCTTGTCCGCGCTTTCCACCAGATGTTTTATTTGCCCGATTATCGGTATTTTATTAATCCATGACTGGGAATCCTGGTCTGAAATTATTGTTTTACTGGAGAAGGTAATAAGAAGCACTATCAAAAAAATAACCAGGCAGCCGAATAATTTAATAAAAAGTTTTAATCTATTTTTTTTCTTTTTGGCGGGCCTGTTTGTTTCCGGTTCAGTATAGTCTGATTTATTTATATTTTTTTTAAAATTAATCATAGTGATTATTTGTTTTTTTGTATAAAACCACAAACTAAAATATTGCGTACCTGTTAAATTTACAAATAAGCAATATTTTTTATTCTCTAAAATTATTATAGCCTTATTTAAGCGCTTTGGCAAAT
>CAYMCJ010000048.1:0-8253 GCA_964388985.1 uncultured Gammaproteobacteria bacterium
AATATCATAAACTATTTATTTTATATAAATATAAAGACATTTTCTCATTACGATAACCACCACGCTTTAAATAATTCCCACTTATGCGTTACGGCATAGCCAACAATTAAAACAACCGCAAATATTATAAACAATAATAAAATCGCAAATATAATAATTATTTTTTTAGTATCAAGCCCGACCAAGCCGCCGATTTTATCAAGCGCTTTGACCCCGATTTTAGCCGGCAGAGGAAGCGCTTTTTTCACTGAATTTTCCATTCTGTCCATCATTTTATTCTGCCTCATCTGCCCGGCCAAGCTAAGTCCTTTGCTCGCATCTTTTGCGGCGCTGCCCGCCTTTCTAACCGCCTGCCCGGCCTTGCTCACTCCTTTACCCGCTACTTCCGCTCCTTTCCCGCCAGCCTCTAGTCCCGCACCGGCGGCTGTTGTTGCTCCGCCCAATATTGTTAAAGGCACTCCGGCAATAGCTCCCAGTCCCGTACTGCTTAAACCCGCTCCGGCCCGCATCATTCCCTGCCCGGCAGCCCTGCCTCCTCTACCAATGGCTTGAGCGCCTTTCCCAGCCACCTCGGTTCCTTTACCCGCTATATTCATACCGGCCCCGCCTACTTGCATCCCGGTACCGGCTGCTCCAACTCCTCTTCCAGCTCCTCTTAATATTCTTCCCTTGTTCTGCCTCTCTCTCAACTCTCTAGCCGCTTCCATTTCCCGCTCTTGATTTAATATCCGGTCATCAATTGTATTGTAATTTGCTTGTGGCATAAATTATTGTCTGAATCGCAGAAAACGCAGAAATAAAGGAATGTGCAGAAAAAATATTTCAGCGGTTCTCTATAAATTCAGCGCCTTCAGCGATTCGATTCTCCATATATTCAGTATCCTCTGCAATTCACGTCCTTCCTCAGCGGTTCTCCATACTTTCAGCGCCTTCAGCGATTCGCTTCTCCATACTTTCAGCGCCTTCAGCGATCCACTCTTTCAGCGGTTCTCTGCGCTCTTCTGCGTTCTCTGCGATTCACTCTTTCAGCGCCTTCAGCGATTCAGACTTTCAGCGATTCTACTTTTTGTAAACTTTAATTTCATTTGCAAATGATATCCAACCGCTTTCATAACCCCAATTATCCTTAATTTTAACCTTTGGCGTTACAGCGCAATAATCTCCGTCGCAACTTATGGAATAATCGTTGGATTCTTCACCGGATTCTTCAGATTTTGATTTTAAATCCCAATAACTATACAAATGATATAAAGAATGCGGCTCTTCCGGATTCGGCCTGTCCCTCATTTCAACTCCGCTTATCACTGTCTTTCCGTCTCCCCAATCAACAACATATTTAATAAGCGGCCCTTGTTGGCTGTCAACAATACTATTAAACACTAAATTAATAAAACCAGTAGCTTTCACCGTAATCTCCTTGTCAGCAATATTATTAATTTTAATATTTTCAACTTTTGGATATATAAAACAAAAGTCGCAATATTCTCCCGCCGGATTACTATCGCAACCTTCCGTGCAATCACCGCAAACATTTCCGCAACAGCATTCTCCTAATTTTTCAGAAGAAGCAACCGGTCTTGGCGTCTCTCCGCTACAGCCGCATAAATTTTCCGGCGGACTCCAGGCTTTGTTACTATCTTCATCTTTTGTCGGCATATAAACGCCAGTATAAATGGCATGGCTTCCCGGGCAGGGATAATTACCGTCCAAATTGCAAACACTGCCATTGCTGCATACACCGCGTTTGCCGCTTCCCGCTCTCTCAATGTCCTCGCAATAGCCGTCATTACAGGAATCATTCTCGCATTTGTCCTGGTCATTTGTTAAACCGGCTTGACCTTCACAAAAAGATTCATCGGCGCACATATAACCTGTTTCCCATTCCCAATATCCATGGCTTTCAGCAAAAAGTCTCATCACGGAAGACGTACTGACTAATTGCCCCATTCTAACCTGATAAGGCGGGTCCCAGGAATCCTCGTCCGGCTCTTCATTGAATAATGGCTGATTGCCTTCATAACCTTCCCGGCTGTCCCATTCATAAGGATTACTTAATTCACTCCACGAACTGCTTGGCGGAACTATTGCCCCAAACGGAGGATAATCAGATGAATATTCGCAAATATTGCTAACGCCCGGAACTTTTTTCCCATCCTTGTCTATATTGCATTCAAATTTATAATTACTTCCTAAATACGCCCGACCGGACCAATATTTATTTTGTCCGAGCATAGTTACCGCTTGCACCACCTTGGTGCAATACCAGCCTCTGTCAAAAACTTCGCCGGTCGGCTCATATACATATTTAAGCCCATAAGCGGTTTCGTCAACAATGGCGCAGTCAGGTCCACAAATACATGTCGCACAAGCGCCGCAAGTACCATAAGCTTTTGATGTGTCAATATGGTCTGCCAAACTTCCATCGTAAGTATACCAGCCATCATCGCCTGAATCGCATGGCTCGCCATTTTCATCAGACCAACATTTCCCTATTGGAGTTAATCCGGCCTTAAACAGGTGTTGGTCATCATCTTCATCACAATCTGCGCCACAGCCTTCATTACAAGCGCTATCTCCTTCATCTACTGAACCATAACTCCCGCTAATACCTGGTATATTTGCCGCATTACACCCTGCGCCTCTATCACATCCTACATCAGAAGCATAATTATAATTCTTTCTATACTCAACCGGAGTGGTGCTGGTTGCGTCTATGCAATAATACAGCGGAAATCTGTCGGAATACCCGGCCCCTTCCTCAATTCCCTCTCCTTCAACCTTGTCAATCGGATACCACATAAGGCAGGAATCTTCTGAGCCGGGATATCTATCATGTTCAAGACAATAACCATTGAGGCCCTTTTGTCTTTTGCCTGAGTCTTCATAATATTCGCAGGAAAAAGAATCGTCTTGCGGATATAAACGGCATGATTGATCTATATTGCTATTATCTCTATTATTTAAAACCGGGGTTATTTTTAAATCATCAATGTAAACAGTTCCCGCGCAAGTATCACTGCTTATTATTTGCTTATTTTCAGTAACATTGCCGCAAAATTTTTGTTCTTTGGTTCCAACTTCATTGCAATTTCTACTGGGCGAATAAAAATAATCTTTATTATCTCCATCGCGACAGTCATCAAGATTAGTGCTGCTTGTGACGCCTTTATCGCAACACAATAGTCCTCCATAAAAAGCCGCTCCTGTAATTTCTAACTTAATTTTATGAGTATGGCTCCCTACTTTAAAACTTGTTTGCAATCTTTGCCAGCCATTACCGGCTGATAATGATATACTACATCCATTTATCCAGGGCTGACCGTTCGCGGAGCCATCGCATTTTTCCAAATCTACCGTTGAATATGAATTATTTGCTTTAGAAGATAAAAAATTATTTTTATCATAAGTTAAAATTGAAACATTGACGGTAATATCATCAAACCCTGAAACAGTGTTAAATTTAAGCGTATTTATCAATCCTGATAATACATATTCTGTACTTGGCTCAACATCAATAAATTCCGATGTCATCATGCCCTTTGAAGGAGAAAATCTTAAAAAACTTTTTCCATTAACGGGATAATCAATTCCTTCGGATTGGGATGAAACTGGATTATTAATTACCGAGAACATTCCTTCTTCCCAGACAGCGTCATTAATTACAGATTCGCCGTCCCATTTTTCAAACTCGCACTTATGCGGAGCGCAGGCGCTATCTTCCTTGCAGGAAGTTACGCCGTCGCCATATCCATCATCATCATTGTCACAAGATTTTTCAATATCGTAAGTATATTTTCTTGCCGTCCAGCCAAGCGGATAGCCATTAGAGCCATAAAATTCAAAATCCCCATTCAAAACATTTGTTGCTTGTCCTTTTTGCGTCATGGCGGCTAAATTATAATAATCACTCTGAAGCGTATTACCCTCATATCCAACTTTGACATAACCGGTCATATTGCTTATATCTCCCACTTTATTTTTATTATCTTCATAGGAATAAGTTTGATTAGTGGTTGAGGCCACCAAAAAATTACTGCAATTCCCGTTTTCATCCAAATTATCACACAGTCCGATATCAAAACAAACATTATTTCCATCTTCATCCTTTACAAAGCTTTGGCAGGCCAACCACTGATTACAAACTCTATTAGGAGAAACTTTTAACAGGGTATTGGAATCAAGCGGTGGTTCTACACTCGGCGTTTCGCCGTCTAAAGTTTTATCAGCATTGAATTTAAGTTTTGTGTAACCGTCTTTGCCCGAAATCATCCGTTCATTAAATAAAGCGCAACCTTCATCAAAATTAACCACTCCATTGCAAGAAGTTTTGTCTATATTTTGTTTTAACTGATAACTAACAACCGCTTTTCTTAAAATTGAATTAACGTCCCCGGAAGCCGAGCATTCTTCTTCGTTTTCAGTATAAATGGTATAAGGAAACCGACCACTGCCGCTGGTTAATTTATTACTGCCAACATCTAAATGATAAAGTTGCGGACAGCTTATACTAACGTTTTTCTGAATATAAAGAGTATATGGCTCGATTGAAGCGTTAGTGGCATGTTCATTAAATAAATTAATATAAAATTTTGATACCGGGTCAACATACTCCGTACAGCCGGCCTCAGAGGCGGGACAAAGTCCAACCCAATCCGACGGTTGCGCTATTCTATTGCCCACCCCGCCAATACCTAATGTTTTGGGCGGATTATCTTCACTTAAATCAGTCGCGCATTCAGCGTCATTTTTATCTATAACGCAAACATAGCTACATTTATCGTTAACGCAAGAATTTAATAATTCACAGTCGCTATCACCGCTGCAATTTTCTCCGGTTACGGAACATTTTTTATTTTTATTGCTATCAGTAACGCATTTATTGCTCCGGCAAGATTCATCATTGGTGCAAGCCGCCGCTGTGCCGGTATTGCAATCGCTGTTATTCAAACAATAACCATCGTTTCCGCTTTGGCCGCTGCATTTCTTTTTCCCCTGTTTGTACCATCCCCAACCCTTGGCCGTACTGGTTCCGTATAATTGCCTATATTCGCAAACCATATCTCCGGGGTCATAAAAATAAACTTTTCCGTCTGGAGAAGTCCACTCTTCACAACCGGCGTCTCCGGACTCGCATTTAATTTCATCGCATTTATCTGAGTCATTTATTAAATAAACATCTCTATAAACTGCCTCGTCTTCATATTCAGAGGCTTGCCCGAATCTCTCGCAACCCTTATCGCCCGCACTACACTCTGCCTCATTGTTATAAACAACAAATTCAAAACTATCAGCCTCGCCGGCGCAAACGCCGGCAGTTGAACTTGAATTATAAGTATCAATCATCAACTCACAACCCACAGCCGATTCGCTGCAAAGATAAGTAAAATTATGCAAATTATGAATATCACCTTCCCGGTCGGTATATTTTTCGCAACCAAGCATTTCCTGCGCATAGCAACGCGGATATTCAATTTCGGTGGAACAACTCTCGCCTCTCGGGTCGCTCAATTTATTATCACAAGCCACCGGCGTTACCCAAGAATCTTTAATCAAATAATATCTGTCTGTTATTTCTACAAGCCGGATATCATCTATATAAAAATTCCCATCTGCCTGAATAAATAATTTTGTAGTTGAAGCAATCTCATAATTACCTTTATTGTTATTTAGCCGAGCTAAATTAAATTCATATAATCTCCATTCATTTGCCAGTTCAGATGAGGAAACAGAGAAAAGAATATCGGTTGTACTGGTGCCAAATCCGATCCCATTATCAAAAAATTTACTGGCTCCGCCGGTTAAACTTTTAGCGATAAATTTTAAAACATAAGACTTATTTTTTTGCACTAAGTTGCCGACTGTATTATATATTTTATATTTTCCATTCTCGTCTTCATCTTCAATAAACAATGAATGCCCGCCCACTTTTATTGATTCATTAGAAGGATTATTTTCTGATTTTAAATCTCCCTCCCAATCTTGTGTATTACCGCTCTCAAAATCGTCAGTAAATAAAATCCTCATATTAGCCCCTTCATTACCGTTGTACTCCCGGCAACCAACGCTGGACTGGGAACAGCTCACTCCTTCGCCGGGAACAGCATTATAAAGACAGGCATAATGCTCGCTATTCCAATACCCGTTATTTTTGCAAAACACACTACTATTGCTCCCCTCATACCGGCAACTTTGCAATCCGTCAGACTCTGTTTCTGAACAATCTTTGCTGCCACAATTATTTTGGCAGGCTGCACAAACGCTACCACATTCATCTTTTCCCTTTTTGCACTCTTCCTTACATTCATCAATAGTTATAATATTTTTTTCTGTTCTCCTGTAGGGATGGCAATTTTCTGTGCAAGATACCGTACGGGTATATAAATGCCAGGAAATTTCTCCGTCTCGGTTGTAAAATTCTCTACAGTCGGAGCTATACTTGGGGTCTGTAGCTGGCAATTTATATATTGTCTGGCTGCATTTCTCGCTATCGTCTTCAGTTACGTCGGGTTCGCCGTCATTATCGTTATCCCATAAATTAAAAACCTTCAATTGAAAACCGGTTTCGTTGCTTCCTTCCCAAGTATAAAAATCATCACAAGCCGCATTAGATTTTTTACATTGCCTTAAATATGAATAATATTCCTTTTCTTCCCCCTCTAATTCTATTTTGTCTAAATTGGTAAACTCATCACAGCCAACCGCTGCGGCTCCGCAAGTTTTGGCTGTGCTGGGGATAAAATAATTATATCGGCTTGAATCAAAAACGGTTTTGCTTTGGACAAAAGTATCATAGCCGACGCATTCGCCCGGGCAATAATCAAAAGCGGTCACTTTGGCCGGTATGCTATAATCATCTTTTTGGGAAGTATATAATTCACAATCAACCTCCTTTTCATTGCAAAATCTGACAAAATCATCACACTTATCGGATGCGCCATTAATTTCCTCCATAAAATCATCGTTATCGCTATCTTTAAAACAATCGCCGCTCATTCTGTCTTCTCCGCCTAAATATTTCGGTATTAATTTTTCGTAAATTAAGCCGCTTTCCCTATAAGCGCTATAAGTTGTGGGCGTATCTCCTCTTTCCAATTTAATATTGTCAACCTCGCAGTCATCGCCTTTCTTAATAATTTTAAACCTAACTGTACAACCCGCGTAATCAGAGGAATATATATAAAAAATATAAAATCTTTGCCAGTTGTCTTCAACTTCAAAATTGGACTGGCTGGATATATCGGCTGATTCTCCCAGCCAAAACTCGCTGTCTGAATCGCAATTTCTGGCGTCAAAAGACAAGGTAAAAGTTGAACTGGCTATTTTATACTCGGTACCGTCGCTCTTTTTTATTTCCAGCTCATAAGGATTACCGGCTAAAATTGTATCGGCATCATCAGATAATAAATTGGCGCCTAAACCGGCCTTTGTCCTTATAAATTCATGACAACCCTCGTCCCCAGCGCCGCATTTATCAACAGAATCATTAAAATATTCATATTCGCTGCTATTACCCCAGGCAATTGTATCCGTAGTAGTGGCATAATTAGCCTCTGAATAAACGGGCGCAACCGCATATTTCTTACAGCCGACTCCTTCGCTATCGCAAAACTCAAGCGTATTTTCTAAAAATGAATAGGTGGTGCCGTCGCTCTTTTTTCTAAATGTTTGGCAGGTGTTATATTGGGGGGCACAGGAATTACTGCCAAAATTCCAGGCCCTTCTATCTTCAGTGCAATAACCATAAATTTCGCATGAGCCATCCGACTCTTCCTTAATACAAGTCTGTTCATCGGCGCAATAAGTATCGTCTCGGCTTATACCCAACTCGCTCTCCTCTCCTTCTCCAAAAACCTGCTCAGATATTATCATTGGTCCCGGCCCTTCACGCCGGCAATAATTCAAAGGCGCTTTAAGAACCCAGCCGGGGTCAACTAACCCTTTGCACCAAGCATCACCAGTCTCGTTACTGTCATAGCAGTCTACCAAATCGCCTAAACTTTTAACTTCGCCGATTCCTTCTTCTTCGCCATTTCCTTCTTTATGGTCCTTAATATACTGCGCTGCCAACTCCCAGCCAACCGGCAAAATCCTAAATTTTCTAAGTATTATTATAGACCGATAAGGATAATTCAAATCCTTAAAGTCCGGCTCTAAATTTTCACCGGTGGTAAAACCGAAAATTCCGTCTTTATTCAAATATCCCTGCTCTATTGCCTGACCAACAGTTAACTTATTTTCAATCGCCTGCCTGAA
>CAYMCJ010000049.1:0-4183 GCA_964388985.1 uncultured Gammaproteobacteria bacterium
ACGCTTGCCTCTTCTTCCGAATTTATCAATAGTAGATTCCGGCTCGGAGGCCGGAATGACAGAATTGGTAGATTCAGAGGAAGAAAATCCCGCATTGTCTAAAGAAAGTGCGGGGTAAAAATCTTTTCGCTGATTTGGGGGAAATTAAAATCCCCCTAACCCCCTTTATTAAAGGGGGTAATATTAAAAATCGGGGAAAGTGCCCAGATACACAAAGTTTATAATCGGCGCGAAATCATGCTAATCGCGCTAAAAACTTTTGTATCTGGGCTTTTTTGTTGTTATTTATAAAGATATTAACAATTAGTTGATCCGCCAATCTGCCTGGCGGCAGGGCGGATGTCTGGCTCGCACGCCAGCCAAAGGAGGAGAAAATGAAAAAGGTTTTGTGGATCAGCCGTCATCCGATGCATGGCATTCAAATTTGCGCTTTGCAAAGGATGTTTGGCGCTGATGTTAAACTGGTTAGCGATACGCGGCCGTTTGACTCAGCGGAAAAAATCGTGGAGCGGTTCCGCAAGGGCGGTTTTGATGATGTAATCGTTGTTGCGCCTTTATCCGTTTTAACTCGCATGGTAGATCTCGGACTTCGTCCTCTTTGGAGCGAGGCAGAGATTGTTTCGCGCGAGCGCGCGGATTGGAACGTACGAGATCGATTTTATCGGTTTACCCGTTTCCGAAGGGTTCGTCGGTTGGTTTTAGAGTTTGACGAACTCGGACCGGAAGCTGTGCGAAAAGACACAGACACGGTTTAAACCAAAAGCAGAGCCGTAACCAGGGAGTGGAAAATTTTATTTACAATTTTCCACTCCCTACCCTTAATATTAATGAGATTCTATCACTACGCTAACGCTTCGTTCCAGAATGACAAATAAACGTCTAAGTCCTAAAAATAATATTAGGAGTTAATTGTAGACGAAAATTCTTCTATAATTAACTCCTAGTATGCGCATATTAGGATACAAATTAGAAATGCTGCCCGCCAGTAAGTTCTAATTTAGCCCGCTTCATATGAAGCCGGTTATCCATTTCGCTAATCTCCCAGTTAGCGAAAAAAAGGAGGAAAAACTATGGGAAAATTCTTAATCGCCGTTTTGGCCTTGGCGATGGTATTTATCGCAGGGCCGGCCATGGCGGAAGAAAAAATGGGCTTTTTTTCCCAAGAGATGAATTCGAGGATCTGGTCCGTATCCTCGATGGGATTAAGGCTCAAAAGCCTTCCGACTCCATCGTGGAGCAAAACTCCATGTATCTCGATTTCCAGCAGATTATCGCTGAAATCGAGGAGCGGAAGGCAATTTCCCCTTCCCTAGAGGAAAAGAAACGTTTCTCCATCATCCAAGAGAAGATGAGAGTAATCGTTTCCGGTCCTCATTGTGAGGGAGGGAGGAAATTAGAGAGGATAAAAAAAATCCTCTCTCCACCGCCCGATCAGGGGTGGGCCGATGGCTTTAAGAAGGCTCGAAAGACCCTTGAGGAGGGGAAAATGCCTGCTCCCGCAGTTAAGTAGCCGCGGTAATTAAAAACTTCGGCGGAGAACAGTTAATCTTCGTCGTCAAAGGGGATCCTCCAGAACCGTAAAATGCAAAGCACTAAAAGCTTTGCCCTTAAAAGACGCAAGGTCTTAAGAGGTAGGATAAAAGAGGGCGATACCGGAAAACAAAAAACTGATTTAAGGGGAGGAAAAGATTAGCTTATCTTTAACCTCCCCGCCTTTTCCAATATCGCAAACATCGGGTTTGCGGTTTTGGAGAAGAGAGTTTAAAAAATAAGATACAAACAAAATAAACAAAAATATTTTAAAACCAGCGGTAATCCGCAGGGCAGGGAAAGCAACGGGCGCATTTTTAATTCTCTCTCCTAAAAGGCGCTTTGGCTTTTCGCTAAATGCTCTGCGGATTTCCGTTGGTTTTTTATTAAAATAAAAAAATCTTATCATAAAATTTTGATAAGATTTTTTTGGTTGTATATGAAGAAATTAAAATTATAAAGAAGTTTGTTTAAGGTTAAGATGCTGTTCAATCCTTGTAATTCTCTGTTCAAAACGGTTATGAGCGGCCTGATTTGAAACAAAGGCATGCTCAATAATATCAAGTTTATGTACGACCGCGTCAATAGCGTTCATAACATCATTATGTTCAACTTTAGTTACCATTTCATTTCTAACTTTTTTTAAGTCATCTTTGGTGGCTAGTTTATTAAATTGTTCCAGAGTTATAGTCATATTATTAAGTAAATTATATATTAGTAGTATAACATATTAAAGAAATTTAGCAAGTTGCTTTTTTTATTAATATTTACTATAATGTTTACACGAATTAAATACACGAAAATAACGAAAATTCGTTTTTTTCGTTTTTATTCGTTAAATTAGTGTTTTGTTTATGTCAATATTAACTAAAATTTTAGGCGACCCGAATGAAAAGATTATTAAGGCAATGGAGCCGATTGTTAAGGAAATTAATGAGTTGGAACCCAGGTTTGCCAAGATGAGCAATGAGGAATTGCGAAAGATGACCAAAGTTTTTAGAGATAAATTGGGTATTGCTACGGATAAGAATAGAGAAATTGACAAAGAAAATTCCAAATCCAAAATTCCAAATTCCAAACAAATTCAAAATAATAATGACCAAAATTCAAAACTTGACGGTTTGTTGCCAAAGGCGTTTGCGGTAGTCAGGGAAACAGCCAAGAGAGTTTTGGGGCAAAGGCATTATGACGTGCAGTTGATGGGCGGCATTGTTTTACATCGCGGACAGATTACGGAAATGAAAACCGGAGAAGGAAAAACTTTGGTAGCGACTTTGGCTGCTTATTTAAATGCTTTAACCGGACAAGGGGTTCATGTTATTACGGTTAACGATTATTTGGCGCGCCGGGACGCCGGCTGGATGGGCGTAGTTTATCACAGCTTGGGAATAAGTACGGGCGTGATTGTGCATGAAGCGGCCTACATTTATGACCCAGCCGCAAATTTAGAAGAAGAAAAGGATGAAAAATTAAAGCATTTCAGGAAAGTTGAACGCCGGGAAGCTTACGAGGCTGATATTACTTACGGCACCAATAATGAATTTGGTTTTGATTATCTGCGCGATAATATGGCGCCCAGCTTAGACAGATGCGTTCAGCGCGAATTAAATTATGCCATTGTTGACGAAATAGATTCCATTTTAATTGACGAAGCCCGGACGCCTTTAATAATTTCCGCGCCGGCCGAAGAGTCAACCGATAGATATTATAAATTTTCGCAATTGGTCCAACGTTTAAAGGAAAATGAAGATTATAATGTTGACGAGAAAATGCGGGCGGCGACTTTAACTGAAGTCGGAATAACCAAGATGGAAAAATGGCTTGATGTAGATAATATTTATGTCAGCGGCGGAGTGCGGGAAGTGCATCACATTGAACAGGCTTTAAAAGCGTTTGTTTTATTTAAACGTGATAAGGATTATGTAGTTAAGGAAGGGCAAATTATCATTGTTGATGAATTTACCGGGCGGCTTATGCCGGGTCGGCGTTATAGCGAGGGTTTGCATCAGGCCATTGAAGCCAAAGAGGGGGTGGCAGTCCAGCGCGAGTCGCAGACTTTGGCTACAATTACTTTTCAAAATTATTTTCGGCTTTACAATAAATTATCCGGCATGACCGGCACGGCCGTAACCGAGGCCGAGGAATTTTCAAAAATTTATAATTTAGAGACGATAATTATACCTACCAATAAACCGATGATAAGGCAAGACTTGAATGATTTAATTTATCGGATGGAAACAGGCAAGTTTAAAGCCGTAATTGAAGACGTGAAAGAGAGAAATAAAAAGGGCCAGCCGGTTTTGGTTGGTACGATTTCCATTGAAAAAAATGAGTTATTGGTTGCTATGATGGAGCGCGAGGGTTTACATCCGGAAATTTTAAACGCAAAAAATCATGCTCGCGAAGCGCAGATAATCGCTCAGGCTGGTAAAGCCGGAGCAATAACCATTGCCACTAACATGGCCGGTCGGGGAGTGGATATTGTACTTGGCGGCAGCCCCATGGACAAGACAGAACAGAAAAAAGTAATTGAGTTGGGCGGTTTGCATATAATTGGCACCGAGCGGCACGAATCCAGGCGGATTGATAATCAATTAAGGGGTCGGGCCGGTCGTCAGGGCGACCCTGGCTCATCGCAGTTTTATATATCAAC
>CAYMCJ010000049.1:4283-8196 GCA_964388985.1 uncultured Gammaproteobacteria bacterium
ATATTAAAGAGGGCGCAAGAGGGCGAAGAGGGCAAGAGAAGGGAAGAAGGGAAAGACTCCCAAATATCCAATATCCAATATCCAATATCCAAACAATTTCAAAATGAAAAAATTTCTAAATATGATAATGAGAAAGTAAAATCTCTTTCCGAAATTATTTTTAATATGGTGGAGAATGAGATTGAGCAGGTAGTTAGTTTTCATACCTCAACGGAAAATATTAAAGATTGGAACATTGAAGAAATTGAGCAGGTGGCGGCAACGATTTTTCCGATTACAAATAAATTAAAAACAGATTTATCCGAAATTGCCGGCGAAAACGGTAAGCTTGATAAAGCGAGAGCCAGGACCAAGATAATAGAGCATCTGATAAAATTAGCCAAAGATAGTTATGGAGAAATGAAAGTTAGGGCAGGAGAGGCTGGTTTTAATTGGACAGAGATAGAAAAGGCGGTTTTAATAAGGTCAATTGATACGCTTTGGATTGAGCATCTTGAAGCCATGGCGCATATGCGCCAGGGTATAGGTTTAAGAGGGTATGGGCAGAAAGATCCTTTGGTGGAATATAAAAAAGAAGCTTATGGTTTGTACAATGAATTAAATAATTTAATTCAGAAGCAGGTTGTCTATTCAATATTTAAGGTGGCTGACATAGGGCAATTTAGAGCTCCTGATTTAACCCAAAGAGCTAAACATTACAGCGCTCCGGCTAAGACTATGGATAGCGGGACCGGTTCTTTTTCCGGGTTTAAGGCGGCGACGGATGGCAGTGAATCAAGAACAGTTAAAAACACAAAAGCACGAGAACACGAAAATAATACAAATTTAATTCGTGAGAAAGTTAAAGATGAGAAAGGGGAAAAAGTCGGGCGCAACGACCCTTGCCCGTGTGGGTCGGGGAAGAAGTTTAAGAAATGTTGCGGAAAGTAGGTGCCAGGTGTTAGTTATTGGTTATTGGTTGTTGGGTAAAAATTTGCATTTTATTTTTTTTTATTTTAAGATATGTTTATAAGTATTAGTAATTATAAGTTGGGAATTACTATTTTTTATGTCTGATAATATATTACAAAAAATATTAAAACCGTCTGCCCGCGGCCGTGTCTGGCAGGTTTTTGTTTTTATACTGATATTAGTTATTATCGGCGGAATTATTGATGTCGGAGCTTATTATAATAAGGGAGTTGATTGGCTGGCGGTTAAAACCGACAATACAGTTAAATTACCACTTGCTAAAGAGATAGCTTTTAGGCTGGGATTGGATTTGCAGGGCGGCACCCATTTGGTTTATGAAGCTGATGTTTCTTCCATTGACGCCAAAGACAGGGAATCAGCCACCGAAGGCGTCAGAGATGTTATTGAGCGCCGGGTTAATATTTTCGGCGTTAGCGAGCCGGTTGTGCAAATTAATCATACGGCCGACGGTGACTATCGGGTAATTGTTGAATTGGCCGGAGTTAAGGACGTGAATGAAGCCATAAAAATGATTGGTGAAACCCCTTTGTTGGAGTTTAAAGAAAAAAGTACCAAAGAAAAAGAATTAACCGCAGAAGAGAAGCAAAAAATGGATGATTTTAATAAAGAAGCCGAGGCGAGGGCGGAAGAGGTTTTAGGCAAGGTATTATCAGGCGGTGATTTTTTGGCGCTAGCCAGAGAATACAGCGATGATAAAGAAACCGGCGAGGGCGGAAGCGAATTAGATTGGATTGTTGTTAAAGATAACCCGGAATTTGTTAATATTGCTAAGAATTTAGAAGTTGGTCAGACAACTAATGATTTAGTTAAGACCAGCCGGGGATATTTAATTGTCAGGCTTGATGATAAGCGTGTTAAAAAAGATCCTTTTACGGAAGAAACAGAAAAAGAGATAAGAGCCAGCCATTTATTGATATGCTACGAAGGCATTGAAAATTGCGAATCCGGCTTAAGTAAAGACGACGCTTATAATAAAATATTGGAATTAAAAAATAAGGCAACAGTTGATAATTTTACTGATTTGGTAAAAGCCAATTCAACCGAGCCGGGAGCAGCCCAGCTGGGCGGCAATCTAGGTTGGTTCGGCCGTGGAGATATGGTCAAGCCGTTTGAAACCGCGGTTTTTGAGCAAAAAGCCGGGACAATATCCGAGGTGGTTGAAACCCAATTTGGCTATCACTTAATTTATAAACAGGAAGAAAGAGATGTTGAGGAATACCAAATAAGCCATATATTGATTAAAACATTAAACAAAGAAGATATTTTAGGCCCGCAGCAGGAATGGGAAAATACCGAGTTGACCGGAAAATATTTAAAAAGAGCCTCGGTCCAGTTTAACCCGAACGATAATACGCCAGAAGTGTCTTTAGAGTTTGATAGTCAGGGTGGTGATTTATTTGAAGAAATTACGGATAGGAACGTAGGTCGGCAAGTAGCCATATTTTTAGATAATTATCCGATTAGCGCCCCAACCGTGAATGAAAAAATTACCGGCGGCAAAGCCGTTATTAGCGGAAATTTTAATATTAAAGAAGCAAAATTGTTGGCCCAACGTTTAAACGCCGGCGCTTTGCCGGCGCCGATTAATTTAGTCAGCCAGAAAACCGTTGGAGCGAGTTTAGGCAGGGCTTCGGTTAATAGTAGTTTAGAGGCCGGTATTATCGGGCTTATATTGGTGGCTTTGTTCATGATAATATTTTATAGAGCCTTTGGTGTTTTGGCGGTTCTTTCCTTGTGTATTTATGGCATATTAGTGCTGGCTATTTTTAAAATTTGGCCGGTAACTTTAACCTTGTCCGGATTAGCCGGTTTTGTTTTGTCAATTGGTATGGCGGTTGACGCCAATGTGCTTGTTTTCGAGCGCATTAAGGAAGAGTTAAAAATCGGCAAGCCGCTTAACAGGTCTATTGAGGAAGGTTTTAAACGCGCCTGGCCGTCTATCCGCGACGGTAATTTTTCCACTTTGATAACCTGTTTTATTTTAATTCAATTTTCCACCAGCATAGTGCGCGGATTTGCCGCTACTTTAAGTTTAGGAATTTTAGTTTCTATGTTTTCAGCCATTATTATTACCAAGAATTTTTTGCTTTTAATTTCCGGCGAATGGCTGGAGAAGAGAAAGTGGCTGTTAGGAGTAAAAGATAATACTAATATACAAATTGACGCAAATGACACGGATGATAATGAATTATAAATTGCTTGTTGAATATTGAACATTGATTATTTAAACATTTATGTATAACATAATTCAAAAAAGAAAAATTTGGTTGGCATTATCAACTTGTATGGTAATAGCTTCTATTATTTTTTTAATTTTATGGGGCTTAAATTTCGGGATTGATTTTACCGGTGGCAGTCTTTCGGAAATTAAATTTTTAGGCCAGCGACCGGCGGTTGATGAAATACAGGCAGTTATCAAAGATTTGGATTTAGGCAGTTTAATAATTCAGCCGATTGGGGAAAATAATATTATTTTGCGTTTTCAGGATATTTCGGAGGAAAAGCATCAGGAAATAATATCAAGACTTAATAAATTGGCCGGCGAGAAAGAAAATAATGAAGTCGGTGAAGCTTTATATTTAGAGGAATTAAGGTTTGATTCGGTCGGACCGTCTATTGGGCAGGAATTAAAGCGTAAATCATTATACGCGATTGTGGCCGTGTTAATTGCAATCGTACTATATATTGCTTGGGCTTTCAGAAAAGTATCAAAGCCGATCGCTTCCTGGAAATATGGTTTGGCCGCCACTATTGCTTTGTTTCATGACGTTATGATTGTGCTTGGGGTATTTGCCTTATTGGGTTATTTTTTTGATATTGAGATTAATTCCGCTTTTGTGGCCGCCATTTTGACGGTTTTGGGTTATTCGGTTAATGACACAATTGTTGTTTTTGACCGCATCAGAGAAAATTTGCCCAAAAGCGACGATGATTTTGAGGG
>CAYMCJ010000050.1:0-7590 GCA_964388985.1 uncultured Gammaproteobacteria bacterium
AACAGGTTGACCCTTTTTTAAAAGTTGCTAAATATTTTTCATTATTTCGTCTAACATATCCGTATATCAGAAGTTTTTGCCCGCTTCATTATTAATTTTAAAAATAAAAAGGGCAAAAATTTGGGTGGAAGAAATTTATACTCCTTATTGTTATTTCTCTTAAAGCGGAGCGAAAGAGAAAGTTTAATAAAGGTAAATTTCTGGAACCTGATATACGGTGTTGTACGATGTAAATTTTTTATCTCGTTTTAATTGCTTTATATCTTTTCTACAAGAAAAGAAAATTTGATTTTTTTTGTTTTGGGCAAGGGGAAGAGGGGAATTAAAGGGGTGAATTCCCCTTGCCCCTAAACTCCCAATGGAATTATTTAACTTCTAACTCCGTCCTAATCATATCTGTTATTTCCTTAGCCAGTTTATGAATGTCCATTACTTCTTGAATTCTATTTTGAAAAGATTCCTGTAATTTAACATTATGATGATCACTTAGAATATTTCCTTTCAATTCGAATATTTTTTGTTTGTAAATTTCTAATTTTTCTTTTACTTCCTTGCTGCTAAATAACAGCGCGGCTGATAACTCGTAGTCTAAATTGGTTGAGTATTTAGTGAGTTTATCCAATTTTTCTTCTAAATTTTTATCTTTTACAGAAAAATTATATTTAGCAAAACAATTATTTAAGTGTCCTATCAAATCGGCATAAGCCTTGGTTCTTGCCTCAAAAAACCTTGCTTTTTTATTCTCTTTTACTTCAAAGTAAGACTTTACACAAATTCCGACTAAAGTAAAAACACTTCCAACTATAGCCGAAATAAGACCATAGCTGATAATGCGAGTGGTAGTTATGACTTGGACAGTTGTATTTTGATCAATTTCCATATTTCATCTTATTTATAGATATATTCCTATATTTTGCAATGATAGTTTATCGCTATATGATAATGGTGTATCATTTTCATAGTAATCATATACCCTTGAATATAAATTGATTAAAACATTTTTTGCTTCTAGCGCTATGTTGTATTCATTAACTATAGTGTTATATTCATCATAAACTGTCGCTAATTGTGCATTTATAATACTCATTGGTATTGCTTGATTTTTTATTTTTTCAATCTCAACATTTTTTTCATCAATTTGACTAGATAAATCAAGTAAGTCATTATTTGCAATATCAATTAGCGAAGTTAATTTATCAAGTGCCGATTTTATATTTTGTAATTTTTCTACTTCCTTATTTACTTCTGCTTCTTTTTGATCTAGCGCTGATGCCATATTAGAAACATGAGTTTTGATTAAAGCTTTTGCCTTATTTTCAGCCACTCCGTACTGGTTTATATAGTTTGTAAGTTGATTTTCTAAAGATTTATAATTATTAGAAGTAGTATTTCCAGTATTTTTTAAACTATTAAATTCAGTAATTATTTGATTACAGACATCAAATATTTTACTAATAATAAAATTTTGATTTTCAACTTCATTAATAAGCTGTTGGCCAGAACTTTGTACTAAATTGGAATAAGAGTATTCACTTAACTCATTTTTTGTATCCTGAACAAAATTTTGATTATTACCTTCAATTATTAAAAATTTACTAATTATACTATTTATTGATGTAATTTGATTATTAATGTACTCATTTGCTTCTTGTTTATTATTAGAAGGAGTGGGCAAAGGTGTCAGGTTTGATGTATCTTGTAAAGTAATTTTTGGTTCCTCTTCGTTTGCTTTCTGCTCATCTAATTGTTTTTGTATATCCAAAATAGCCTGATTATTTGCATCTATGGCTTCTGAGTTTATTCCTACTTGTTCAGCGTACTTTAAAAAAACAGGAACTTTTTCTAAATCAGCGTTAGTAATACCTAATCCCTTTTCTCTCATTACATCAAATGCGTCAGCTGGTCTGCCTAAATAATGCATTTTTAAATCATCTGGAAATACATAATACGCCTCTCCGTTAGCTTCTACTCTCAAAAGTATTTTTCCTGATAATCTGTTAGGGGCATATCCGTTAAACGAATTATAACTATCCTCAGAAATTCCTAAACCTAGTTCTCTCATAATTTTGAAAGCGTCAGCTGGGCGACCTAAAAAGGCTCTTTCTTTTGTTTCTGGATCTATGTACCAAGCTTGTCCTACATTTTCAACTTGCAATAAAATTTTTCCACTTAACCTATTTGATAGATTTTGAGCACTTGAAAAATTAACAGGCGCCAACCCTAATACAAAAATTAGAATTAAAAAAAATGTAAATTTTTTTCTCATATAGTTAAATTTAAAATAAATCGTTTTCGTAGCGGAGCGGAGAAAACACATTATTTCCCCTCTTTAATTAATAAAAAAAATCAAATTTTCGTCGTGTTCAAAACACTAAATATTAAAACCTCCACTAAGATAAAAAATTTATTTCGTACAACGTTCATGTGTATGCGAAGTTTAAAAAATTCCTATTTAATATTAATATTTATTTTTTAAATTTGGGTCGGAGAGAAGTCAGAAAATATAAATAATTAAATTTATTTTAGAAAAGCAATAATCTTCTTTTCAAAGCCCCCTCGTTCTCCTTTCTTTTTCTCACGCACTTTTTCAATATCCTCAAAACTATATCCCTTTTGTTTTAATATAGCATAAATAACTTCCATAATATCAGCCATTTCTTCCTTACATGGGTCTTCGATAAATTCTTCAACTTCTTCTTTTAATTTGTCCATTAAAGCACTCTCATATTCTTTATCGTCAGCGATGTGGTTTATTGGATTAATTCCTTGGGCTTTTATAAGTTCAGGAATCTTGTCGCGTACTAGTTTGTAATACATAAATTTAATTATTTATATTTTTTGATTTCTCGGAGCCGCATACACATTGTTATCGGATGTAATTTTAAAATCTCGTTTTTAAAGCTGGGCGAAAAGTTGTTTCATACTGTCATGCCCCACTTCATAAGCATCACTAAGAAATTCATCTTTCGTTACCCACTTGTATTCTGTAATATTCTCATCAGCAGGGTTTTTTGTTATATCAATATCATAATTATCAGCAGTACATAAAAAAGTATTGCAAATAACTTGGTCATTGTCATGCCTAAAAAACCAAAACATTCCAAGTGGTTTAACTATTTTTATAGAAAGATTAATTTCTTCCATTACTTCTCGTGTTAACGTGTCATAAGGGGATTCGCCGAAATCAACTTTTCCTCCCGGTATATCCCAAACAGTCCTGCCCAAAAATTCCTGTTTAATGACCAGAAACTTTTCGCCTCGTTGAATTATAGCCTTAACGGCTGGATGTAGTTTATGCATGAATTTAGAATGATTTTGAAATTATTTCCGATAACGTATGCGTATAACAGAAGTTTGTCGGAGCGGAGCGGAGACAAATTTGGACGGAGGCTTACCGAATGGGAAGCCGTAGTCTGTTATACGCTGTTAGCTGATGTATTCCTTTTCTTTTGTTTTCTGAAAGAAAACTTGTTTTAAAAAATTTTCAAATTTCTTTTTCTGTTTAGGGGCAAGGGGAAGAGGGGAATTAAAGGGGTGAATTCCCCTTGCCCCTAAACTCCTTATTGTTTTGGAAATCTTAGTCTTTCTCTAGCTTCTTTATTAAGAATTACAAAAGCATCCTTAATAATTTTTGTACGTTTTGTTTTATCAGGTCTTGCTTCTATGTGTTTAATAAACATTTCCTGGATGAACCTATCTTCGGTTGTGAAAAACTGATAATTAGATATTGACCTTCTAATTTTATTTAATATTTCAAGCTGATAAGTTTGGTCGCCATCTTTATATTTAAATAAGACAGAATTACTATTTAAATATACCGGAATAATTGAAAATCTATTTTTTCTTTCTATATTTATGTTAATTCTTGGTCTGGCATTTTTCCAGTCAATACATAGTTCAAAACCATTTTGTTTACACAAGCGTTTAAGATTTTCGTGAGTTTTATCAAAATCGTATTCTTTTACGAATATATCTACATCATAATTTTCTCGAATAAATTTATGCGCAAAACCAGCTATACTGACCCCGCCGTAAACCCAGTAATCAATATTATTTTTTTCTATTTTTGGCAGTATTATTTCAAATACGGGCGCAAGATGTTCATTCATTTTATAGCAATTAATCTCCTTCCGGGATTTTATTAACATCATTATTCGTGATACCTAGCCCCAGCTCCCTCATTATTCGAAATGCATCCTCCGGTCTACCTAAATAATATGCTTTCTTGTCTTTCGGATAGATATAATAGGCTTCTCCGTTTTGTTCAACATCAAGAAGTATTTTGCCCCAAACATAATCAGGGAATGTCGTATGTCCAACGATAAAATCATGCTTAGCTCCAAGACCTAATCTGCGCATAACGGTAAAAGCATCTGCTGGCCGGCCAAGATAATATCGTTTATTATCATTCGGATAAACATACCAGGCTTCGCCATTTTTTTCAACCTGCAGTAATATATTGCCGCTCATCCTTTTCGATAAATTTATATCTATGTTGGTTGTTGATTCGGCAAGAGCTGATTCGGGACCGCTGGCGCTGCTTGATGTTTTTTCACTATCAGTAAATGTTTGTGAAATTGCTTTATAAGCATCAACAACACTATAACTTGGAATCATATTATTTATAATTCTATCTCTAATGGCAGTATTTTTAATGGTTGGATATTGCGCTTTTATTAACGCGGCTATACCAGAAACCATCGGCGCTGAAAATGATGTACCACTTTCAATATCATAAAAACCCCCTAATGTGCTGTAGGCCGGAACAGCGGTTGAGATTATATCTACGCCTGGAGCATAAACATCAACGCATCCATAATAGTTTGACCAGTATGGAACGTGATTATCTGCTCCAACCGCGCCAACACCCAACACCATATTTTGATTTCCATCGTTACAAACAGGCGATACTTTAGTGACGCTCAGATCTCTACCGATCCCACCCTCCACATCGCCATTACCAGCGGCAATAACTACCAAAACATTTCTGTCAAAAGCATATTTTATCATTTCATTAAAATCATCCGTATATTCAAATATGCCCCCACCCAAACTGAGATTAATTATATCTGCCCCGTTATCAACTGCGTATTTAATAGACTTTTTTATTGCACCATCATTACAGCCATAATCATCACAAGCAATTATTGGCATAAGTTTTACATACCAATTGATTCCGGTTATGCCAGTGCCATTATTACCTACTGCGCCTATAATTCCAGCGACCATTGTTCCGTGAGTACCAAGAGTGGTCATGTTTTTTGTGTTATTAACAAAATCCCAGCCCCATCTATCATCAATATAACCATTATTATCGTCATCTTTCCCATTGCCTTCGATTTCATCATTATTGATCCACATATTTTTGTCTAAATCCGGATGCCCGGTATAGACTCCATCATCAATCACTGCTACTACCACCTCCGAACTACCATGATTGTAATTCCATGCTTGATCTACTTTAATTTGTTGCAAATATTGCTGGCGAACGGAAAAATCATCTTGCGCAGCGGGTGATAAAACCGTAAAATTTGTAGGACTATATAGTGTTGCGTTATAATTTACTTCTTCGTATATGCTTTTTATCCCTTGCATGCTTACATATTCGTCGTGATAATACGAACCACTGCATATTAATTCAACTTTAATTTTTCCAGTAGTCGCGTTAGCAGGTACTTTTGTAGATACAATACCAGCTCCATTCGGATACCAGGTAGGAGGAGTATTCCCTTTTGTGTAACTACCAATCAATTGATTAGTCGTCGCTTGTACATTATTAAAATAAACGTTTGCGGATAGTTCAAAATGAGCCCAAGTTCCCATCGCCGAACAATAATAGTGATAATCCATTGGAAGTTTTATTGTAACAGAATCACCAACCGCACCTTCTAACGGCGATACCGATTCTATCGGAGGCGCTGATGGAAACGAAGCGGCGATTGTTATTTTTGGAATATATAATCCCAACACAAGTACCAGAAATAAAAAAAATATAAATTGTTTTTTCATAAGTTTTATATTAAATAGTATTAATTAATCTTAATGCACTTTGATATGATTCTTCATCGCCGGGAATAACAAAAACTCGTCTACCCCCCTTACCCCAAAAAACTTCTTTATAAAGTTCGAATTCCGGCACATTTTTATTTCTCTCGTTTTGCATAACAAGAACGCGCAAAGACTCAGGCGGGTGCTTGGTTGGGTTTTTTGAAACAAACTGAACAAAACAGCAAACTTTCTTTTTAGCTAATTCCGTGCCCACGCTTCCGAATATGTAACTATCGTCCTTTTCCCCATTATAACCTAAATATTTGTAACCTTTGCTGGCAAAATAAATTTTTAACTTTTCAAAAATTTCTTTTTGTCTTTCTGTTGGTTGTACTGGCATAAAAAATTATTTTAATTATTAATACCCGCAGACATTTATTTTTTCTCCAATCTTTTCTTCCAGATATTTCTTAACTTCTGGGAAACCGCCAATGCGATCGATCAAACCGGCCTGCAAGGCTGCCTCGCCAAGAATTGAAGAACCGTCGGCCATGGCTCGAACTTTGTCCTCTGGCAAATTTCGATTGGCTGCCACTTGTTTTATAAAATTTTCGTTTATAATATTGAGGTCCCGCATAAACAAGGCCCGCTCTTCTATGGTCAAGGGCTTATCTGGATTACCGGCATCTTTATATTTGCCGGTGCTTAATTTATTAAAGGTTAGGCCTTCTGTCTGATTTTTTTTCGAGTTGTCCAAATATGAGGTAGTGACACCGATGCTGCCAACATCCGACAAAGCCGAAGCAAAAATAATATCCGCTCCAGTAGAGGACCAATACGCAGCCGATATACCGCTCTGCCTGATCAGTGCTACGGTTGGTTTGTCAGCATTTATTAAAGCGTTAGCAACTTCTTCGGCCGCAACCGGATAGCCACCGAAGGAATCAATCTCTAATATGATTGCTTTTATTAGCGGGTCATTTTGAGCCCCATTGATTTGTCCGACAATATCCTCGGTTGATACCCAATCTTGTGTAGTGTTTCCGCTTTCATCAAGTGCGTCATTAGATATATAGGTTATTAACTGTCCGTATAATTGTATAGACATCACATTGCAATTACTAATATCATCGTAAGGAGTAAAATAATTTTCGTCGAGATGCTGAATGACAGCATCACTTATCATGTAGGCGGTTTCTTCATCGCCGGTATCAGAAGCAAAGAAATCGGTTTTCAATATATCGACGATTAAAATTAATGTAAAAATAACCAGCGATGCGATCAAAAAAACTTTTAAAAATTCCTTAATTTTTGACCAGTCCCAACGCCAAGGTTTTAAGAAGCTATAATTGATCTTAAATTTAAAAATTGGACAAGTTAGAATTTGCTTTAGTTTTAACATATTATTTATAATATTCATAATTCGTCTTCGTAGCGATAGCGGAGAAGACACATTATTTCCCCTTTTAAATAAATAAAAAAGAAATTTGAAAATTTTTTAAAACAATTAGGGCGATAGCCCGAAAAAGAAAAGGAATATTTCAGCTAACGTTTCGGTATATCTGATGTTTGCCGTAGCGTAGCGGAGGCAAATATGGGTGG
>CAYMCJ010000051.1:0-7270 GCA_964388985.1 uncultured Gammaproteobacteria bacterium
TACAAAAATGTTAAAAGCAAATAATTGTAATTTATTGTAAATAATTGTAAATAGGTAATAGTTCATTATTTGTATGAAAGTTTTAAGTATAGGATTAGACAATTCAATATTGGATAAAAATTCCCATTTGGCCGGGAGGGCGGTTGAGTATGGAGAAATGGTTGATAAATATGTTGTAATTGTTCCCGCCGACAAGGATCGCAAAGTGATATTATCGGGCAAAGCAGATGCTTACGGGGTTGGTGGAATGGTTAAATTAGTTAAATTAGTTAGATTATATAAATTAGGAAAAAAATTGCTCCGGAAAGACAAATTTGATATTATTACTGTGCAGGACCAGTATTATTTAGGCTGGATTGGTTTAAAATTAGCGCGGAAGTTTAAAATTGGTATAGAAATTCAGGCGCATGGCTTTGAGAAATATAAGGGGTTACGCAAGCTGATTGCTAAATATGTTATTTCTAATGCCGGTGTTATCAGGACAGTCAGTCAAAGATTAAAAAAGCATTTGATTAAGGAGTTTGGGGTGGACGAGAGCAGGATTACGGTGGTGCCGATATATACGAATATTGCGCTTACCACGGGATTGCCGCGTCGGTCGGCAAGCCGACCTCCTCGCAATGACATTGTTTTTTTAACCATTGGTCGGTTGGTGCCGGTAAAGAATATTGAGATGCAAATTAGAGCTATGGCCGAGGTGGTAAAAAAGCATAAAAATGTGGAATTGTTGATTGTGGGAGACGGAAATGAGATGGAAAATTACAAATTACAAATTACAAATTACGAATTAGAGGGCAGGGTAAAATTGTTAGGATGGCAGGAATATTTAAGTGAGTTTTATAAAAAGGTAGACGCGTTTTTACTTACGTCAAACACGGAAGGTTGGGGATTGGTTGTTATTGAAGCGGCCAGTTTTGGTTTACCGATTATTATGACTGATGTGGGTTGCGCCGGCGAGACTATTAAAGACGGAGAATCTGGAATTGTAATTCCGGTTGGGGATCAAAAAGCGCTGGAAGAAGCAATGATTAAATTAATTGAGGAGCCGGAATTAAGAGAAAAGTTGGGTCAGGGAGCCAGGCGAGCCGTGGAAAAATTGCCAAGCGAGGAAGAGACGTTGAAGTTGTATAAGAAGTCATGGAATATGGCCAGAAATAATATCTAATGGCGTTTTATTCACGTGATTGCCACTCCGCCTTAAATGGCGGATCGCAATGGCATAATGATATTATGAAGTTAATAATAAATAAAAATCAAATAGAGGGGGCAGCCGAGCAGTTTTTGCGCCGGGCCGGCTATGGCTATATAAGGGACAGGCAGAGAGGCAAGGAAAGTTTTGTCCGGCGCTTGGGGAGCGGATTTTATCCCCGGTTGCATATGTACGCGCAAGACAGAGGCGAACAGATTATTTTTGATTTGCATCTGGACCAAAAGCAGGCCAGTTATCAGGGTTCGCATATGCACAATGCCGAGTATGAGGGGGAAATTGTAAAAGTTGAAATTGAAAGGCTGAAGAGTTTATTAGAACAAGAAATAAGGAACACAGAACAGGGAACAAGAAATAAGGAACACAGAACAGGGAATAGGGACGGGAGTGAAGATTTATTGGACAGGATTGGGCCGGGTAAATTGCCGGCAAAAGCGGAAAAGCCGGCAAAAAAGAGTTGGTGGAGAAGATTGTTTTAATTTTAGATTTATGAATACAGATAAAAAAAGATTTAAAATTACGCCAGCGGTTTATTTAGTTTTAGTAAAAGACGGTAAAATATTACTTCTTAGACGTTGTAATACCGGTCATCATGACGGCGAATATAGTTTTGTGGCCGGGCATTTAAACGGCCGAGAGACCGTCAGGCAGGCGATGGCTCGTGAAGCCAAAGAAGAGGCTGATATAAAAATTAAAACAGACAATTTGGAAATAATTCATGTTATGAACAGAAATTCTAAAAATAATTCTGTTGATATAAGAGAAAGAATAGATTTTTTTATAAAGGCGGAAAGCTGGCAGGGCGAACCTAAAAACATGGAGATTGATAAATGTGATGATTTAAGCTGGTTTGATTTAGATAATTTGCCGGAAAATATTATTCCTTACATTAAACAGACGATTGATTGTATAAGAAAAGGCGTATTATATAGTGAGTGGGGCTGGCCGGAGATCAGAACAAAGAACAAGGAATAAAGAACATAAAAAACGCTCCATTCTCTGTTTTATGTTCCTTGTTCTATATTTTTTGTGATATATGCAACAGCCGAGTGATGAAATAAAATCAAGGCTGGACATCGTGGATGTACTGCGCGAGTATATCCCTTTAAAACCGGCCGGGATAAATTTCCGCGCCCTTTGTCCGTTTCACCGGGAAAAAACCCCGTCTTTTTTGGTATCGCCGGAAAAGCAGATTTGGCATTGTTTTGGCTGCGAAAAAGGAGGGGATATATTTTCTTTTATTATGGAAATAGAGGGGGTCAGTTTTGTGGAAGCTTTGCGGATATTGGCGCCGAAAGCCGGAGTAACTTTAAAGCGTCAGGACCCGAAATTAACTTCGCAGCGCAATAGATTGCTGGATATTTTGGAAATAAGCGCCCGTTATTATCATAAGATGTTATCGGAAGAGAGAGGAAAAGAGGCTTTGGGTTATTTAAATAAGCGCGGCCTGAATGAAGCCACGATTGATGAATGGCGGCTCGGTTATAGCCCTGATTCCTGGGATGACTTGATTAATTTATTAAAAAGCAAGGGTTTTAACGACAATGAAATATTTTTAGCCGGTATGTCCATCAAGCGGGAGGGGGCGGGCCGATTTTATAATCGTTTTAGGGGAAGAATTATGTTCCCAATTAGTGATGTTAACGGAAACATAGTGGCTTTTTCCGCCAGAGTCAGTCCGGAAAAAGAAAAAGAAGAGAAGCTGGGAAAATATATTAACAGTCCGCAGACAATGATTTATGATAAAAGTAGAATATTATTCGGTTTAGACAAAGCAAAAATGGCAATAAAAAATGAAGATTTGGCAATAGCGGTAGAAGGGCAGATGGATGTAATAACGGCTTATGAGCATAATTTTAAAAATGTTGTCGCTTTTTCCGGAACCGCCATAAGCGAAGAGCATATTAAATTAATTAAACGTTATACAAACAATATTGCTTTTGCTCTTGATTCAGACTCAGCCGGACAGCTAGCGATAAGCAGGGGAGATGATTTTATTAATAGTAAAAGAGTTAAAGAGGAAATAGCGGAGGATTCATGGGGCAACAAAAAAATATATTTAGATAAAGGTTTGAGCTACGAAATGAATGAAACTATTATTGAGATTCCGGCGGGTAAAGACCCCGATGAATTTATAAAAAATAATCCTAAAAATTGGAAAACGGCCGTTCTAAATAGAAAAAGCTTAATGCAACATTATTTTAATAATATATTAACAGGATTTAATGTTGATAATATAGAAAACAAGCGTTTAGTTACTCGGAAGCTTTTATCTAAAATCAGTAAGTTGGGAAATAAGATTGAGCAGGATTTCTGGCTGAAAAAATTAAGCCAAAAAATTGACGTGCCGGAAAATCTGTTGCGCGAGTCAATTGAAGCCAGATCGGTTGTTGTTCAGGATAAAGACAGCGATAATATCGGCAAAAATAAAATAGCTCAAAGCCGGGGGGAGATGCTATCCGAATTGTTATTGGTTTTAATAATAAAATTTCCTGACTTGTTGGATTACGTGGCCGGCAATATTTACGTGGACCAGCTGGCGGGAATTGCCAATAAGATTTTTTACAAGAATTTGATAATATATTATAATAGTATTAAAGACAGTAAAATCAGCCGAACGAAAGGTGAAATAAAAATTGATTACAATAATTTTAAAAATTGGCTTGAAAATTTTTTAGCGGGCGAAAAAGAAAATGAATCATCACTAAAAGTAAATGACAACCAAGACAGCCAGCTTAAATTATTTGATAAGTTGGTTCTTTTAGGTGATAAAGATTATTATGATTTAACCGGCCAGCAGGCGAATTTGGAAATAAATAAAATTATCGCTTATTTAAAAAAATTTTATTTGGTAAACAGAATGAAGGAAATTGAGAAATTAATTACGCAATCGGAAGAGGAAGCCGATGACGGAAAATTAAAAGAGTTAATGGAGGAATTAAAAATTTTATCGGATGAGTTCAGGGAAATTAAAAATTAATATTTATTATTTTGTTATATAAATTAAATTTATTGCATGGTCACAAAAAAGAAAATAACCAAAAAAATTAAGGCCGCGGCCAAAAAGGTAAAGAAAATAAAGAAAAAGCCGGTTGCCAAAAAGGCGACCAAGCCGGTTGCGCCGAAGAAAAAAGCTTTAATAAGAAAAACCGGGAAAGCTTCCGCTAAAGGTTGGCCAGCCGCGGCCAAAAAAGTTAAAAAATCAGCCAAAAAGACAGGTCGGGTTTTAAAGTTGAAAGAAAAAGCAAGAGGCGCCGTCGGCTGGAAAAAAATTAAGCCGGGAATAAAAAGAAAAATAGTAAAAAAAGACCTTAAAAGCGAAATCGTCAGCCCAAATCAGGAACAACTTGATAAATTAATTGCCAAGGGAAATAGTCGCGGTTTTGTAACCGAAACGGAATTGCTGTATTCTTTTCCCTATGTTGAGGAATATTTGTATGATTTTGAAATTTTTTTGGGAAAACTTCAGGATTGCGGCATAAAGATTATTGAAGATACCGGCAATATTTTGGAGTTTGAAATAAAAGACGAGGAAGAAAAGCAAGGTCGGAAGGATAAGGCCGGCGGGGTCGGTTCAAGAGATGCCGGGCGGGTGAATTTATCAAAATTAAACGCTGATTCAATTCAGATGTATTTAAAGGAAATCGGCCGGGTCTCCCTGCTTTCTTCGGAAGAGGAGATTAAATTAGCCAAGCGAAAGGAAAAAGGCGAAAGAGATGCGGAAAAAAGACTGATTGAAGCTAATTTACGTTTAGTGGTTTCAATCGCCAAGAAGTTTGTCGGTGCCAGAGGTTTAAGCCTTTTAGATTTAATTCAGGAAGGAAATATCGGCTTATTCAGGGCGGTGGAAAAATTTGAATACAGGAAAGGCTATAAATTTTCCACTTACGCCACCTGGTGGATAAGACAGGCGATTACCCGGGCTTTGGCCGACCAGTCGCGGACAATCCGTATTCCCGTGCATATGGTTGAGACAATCAATAAATTTACGCAGATTGAGCGCCAGCTGATTCAGGATTTGGGCCGGGAACCGATGCCGGAAGAAATCGCGGCCGAGATGGGCGAGGACATTGAAAAGGTAAGACATATAATAAAAATATCGCAGGATACGATTTCTCTTGAAACCACGGTCGGGGAAGATGAGGAAGATTCAACCCTGGAAGATTTTATAGAAGATGTTAAAAACGTTGCTCCGGACCGTTCCGCCGCTTTACGGCTGTTAAAGGATTATGTAAAGGAAGTAATCGCCAATTTGTCTCCGCGCGAGCAAAAAATACTTGAAATGAGATTCGGCCTAACCGACGGCATAGCCCATACTTTGGAAGAAGTGGGCCAGGAGTTTGAGGTAACCCGCGAGCGCATCCGACAGATTGAAGCCAAGGCTCTGGAAAGAATAAGAAAGCATAAAGAACTTATCAGTAAATTGAGAGATTATTAGTTTTTAATTACAAATACACAAATCAATTACGAATTTCACAAATTATAGTTATCATAAATTACCATTATATTTTTTAATAAAGTAACTTATGGTAATTTATAGTAAATCAGTAAATAGTGGTAAATTATTATTTGTGAGTTTGGCGGTAATAAGAAGTTATATATTATTGTTTATAAATTGGGTGCGTAATTTATACTGTTTAAAATAAAGAAGCTCCTTGGTAACCGCAATGGCCAAAGGAGCTTTTTGGTTTTTTAGTTTCGCTGTTGACTCTGGCCGTGTTTTTTTAGAGCCTGTCTCCCAGTATTCTCAAGGCAATATCAAGAAAATTTTTTGCCTGGTCAAATCGTTTTAAACGGATGAGTTTTTTAGTGTTTTCAAGAAACGGCCTGGCTTGTTCAGCCTGTTCCCGGTAGGGAAATATCAGAACGGTATTTAAAAGGCTAAGGGTTTTATTTATTCTGATTATTAGTATTTCCGGCTCATAGTTGGCAATCCTTTTGCCGCTAAAGACCGGATGGCAACGGATTAGGCGGAGGCTTTTAGCCGCTTTTAGAATTAAATTTTCCAGCCGCCGTTTTTCAAAAATAAGCAGTTCTTTGCGCATAGCGATAAGTGGCATTATAATTTGCAGTTCATTGAGCCTTTTGGTCAGCCGATTAAGGGCGGCCATGGTTCTGGCGGCCATGGCTCCGGGGTTTATTCTTCCGGAAGCGTCTTTAAAGAGAAGAATTTTTATTGCCTGGGTTTTCACTTCTTTTTTAAATTCATTGCGGCATTTTTCCAGTTGCAGTATTACTTTGGCCAGCTCTTTTTGGATTTTTTGCCGGGCGACTATGTCTGTTTCCGGCCAGCCGATAAGCAGCTCATTGGCGCGGTAAATTATTTCTTCAATACTGCTAATTTTTAGCAGTTCGCCCAGATTATATTTATCAAGGATATGGTCCTGCAGGCGAAGAGCCGAATTGATTCCTTTTACTTTCTGTAGAATAAGCTTTGGCTTTTTGCCGGCTTGCTTTTCCCAGCGGGAAATTTCCAGCCAGCCTTCGGTCAGAATTTTTATTCCGCTGTTTCTTAAATTTTCCAGCCAGAGTCTTTCCTGGCTTGATAAGAAATTCGGTTTGATGGGCAGATCCCTTTGCTTTTTTATTAATTCAAAGGCAATCGCGCTCCAGGTTTTAGTTGGATGTTTAAGCCGGTCGGCTATGATTTCTGCGTTTAATTCAACTGCTCTGGCCTGGATTGAGTTAAGCCTGGGTATAAAAAGATTTAGTGGTTTGACCGGTTCTTTTTTTGTTTTTCTCGGTTTATAATTTTTACCGGCAAAAATCGCGCAGACCTGTTCAGACATCAAAATCCAGTCCTTGGCCGGAATTCTTGGCCTATTAGGATTGCCGTCATCATTCCTGACTGGTTTTTTCCCGGGAGGTTTAATAAAAGGAACTTCTTTCCCCTGCCATAATGGCGCAACCCGGTGAACCTCGCCATTTTTATCACGAAGAACTTCTCCGTCTTTTAAATAGTCCATTATATTCTCCTTATCCAAAGAGTTTTGTTAAAAGAGCAAATTATATATAATATTTTCACACTGCGGTCTCTGCCGCAGTCTACCTCTTAAGGGGGTT
>CAYMCJ010000052.1:0-666 GCA_964388985.1 uncultured Gammaproteobacteria bacterium
GCCGTTGTAGCTCCCGCCCAGATTGCTTTGCAATTGGTCGGGCAAGCAGTTGGTAAAATAAGCCGTTGTAGCTCAGTTGGTAGAGCACCACCATGGTAAGGTGGGGGTCCAGGGTTCAAATCCCTGCGACGGCTCAAGGCAATTTGATATTTATTAATGATAAATAGATAATAATAAATTAAAAGGGTCGGTACCAAAGCGGTCCCCGCCTACGGCAGGGTAGGCAACCGGGACAGACTGCCACCGCCGACGGCCCGCGCTCGTAGCGGGGCAAGCGGGGCGCCGCCACCGGGCGGCATAAATCTGTTGTCTATGTATAAAGTTTATATATTAAAAAGTCAAATATATAGCCGACATTATATTGGCCATACTGATAATATTAATAATAGGCTAATAAGACATAATAAGGGTTATGTGAAATCTACAAAAAATTATAGACCTTGGAATATATTATATACAGAAGAATTTAAAACAAAGCAAGAAGCGTGCAAAAGAGAATTACAGATAAAATCTTATAAAGGCGGAGAAGCATTTAAAAAGTTAATAAATATTAGGTGAATGGGTCGGTACCAAAGCGGTCAAATGGGACAGACTGTAAATCTGTTGGCTTTCGTCTTCGCAGGTTCGAATCCTGCCCGGCCCACAAAAAGCAGTGTAACAAAAATA
>CAYMCJ010000052.1:766-4737 GCA_964388985.1 uncultured Gammaproteobacteria bacterium
TAAATCTGTTGGCTTTCGTCTTCGTCCCGCCGGGGCGGGACCCGGCCCACAAAAAGCAGTGTAACAAAAATATAAATCTGTTGGCTTTCGTCTTCGTCCCGCCGGGGCGGGACCCGGCCCACAAAAAACGGTATAAAAAATAATTATTTTATAGAAAATACAAAATAGCTGGCATTTATTAAATAATACGAAGAAGTTTTTTAAGCTTCTTTGTATTATTTTTTTATCTTTGACTAAGACAGAGAGTATGATTTTTAATTCTGAAAAAATAGGGATTAGCTTAATAAAAATTTTTTTGATAGAATTTATATTAATAGTGGCTGTTTATGGATTATTGGCCATATTTTAAATAACTTATTATAAATATATATGCCCGAACTTCCCGAAGTGGAAACAATTAAAAGGGATTTAGAAAAAAAAATATTAAAGAAAAAAATAATTAGAATTAGAATAAAAGACAAGAAAATCGGCCAGAGCGGCCTGGAAAGGGTTAAGGGAAAATATTTTTTGGATATAGACAGAATTGGCAAATTGTTGATTTTTAAGTTGAGTGAAAAAGGTTATTTTATGCTTGTTCATTTAAAAATGACCGGGCAGCTTGTTTATGCTTTTAAAAAGTTTTTGGTTGCCGGCGGTCATAGCCTTAGCTCCCGATCAGATATGGCCGCTGTTGGCGGCAAGTTACCAAACAAGCATACGCGGGCCATATTTGAATTTAAAGACGGTGGCCGGCTTTTTTTTAACGATTTGCGCCGATTTGGTTACATTAAAATGGTAAATAAGAGTGAGCTTAATTTGCTTAAAGAAAGTTTTGGGATAGAGCCTTTAAAAACCGATTTTATTTATAGAAATATACTTAAAATATTTAAAAATCGAAAAACCAGCCTTAAAGCCGTTCTATTGAACCAGAAGTTAATAAGCGGGATTGGCAATATTTACGCTGATGAGATATTATTTCGGGCCGGTTTAAGGCCAGACCGCGTTGCCGGCAGTTTAAAACCGACGGAAATAAAGAAATTATATAGAGCGACAAATTATATTATCAGGAGAGCGATTAAATATCGGGGCACGACTTTCAGCGATTATGTAGACGCCAAAGGCCGGCGGGGGAATTTTTCCACCCAGCTTAAAGTTTATGGCCGTTCAGGAAAAAAATGTTATAAATGTTCAAATGTAATTAAAAAGATACGAATAGCCGGACGAGGGACTAGTTTTTGCCCAAAATGTCAAAAATAATTCTATTTTAAGCATTTAAAAGGCGAAATTGGGCCTGGTTTGACAATAACTTTATTATTTTACTATAATTAGGTATAATTAAAATAAGATAGATTAAGCTATAAAGTTGAGATTTTATAAAGTTTTAGATTTCATTGCTTTGCGATTTTTTTATAACTTTCAACTTTTCACTTTATAACTTTTTGCTAAAAGTATGTCTCAAGACAACATGATAAAATTAGAATGCACTGAATGCAAAAGGATAAATTATTTTTCAAGAAAGAACAAAAAAACCATAAAAAATCGTCTTGAATTAAAAAAATATTGCCGGCATTGCCGGAAACATGTTTTGCATAAAGAAACCAAGTAATTTAGCATAAGAAGCGGTCTAATATTAAAAGTATGGTTAAATTAATAAAATTTAGCCAATTATTTATAATTTTATTTTTTTCATTATTTTTTTCAGGCTGTGAAATAGATAACGTTGGCGGCAAGTTAAAATGGCTTGATGATAAAATCGGCCAAGGTTTGGATAAAATCCAGAAAGGCCAGACAGAAGATGTAAAAAATTTATTTGGCGGTAGCAATATTGATGAAAATAAAATGCAACCAAATATTAATCCCGCTGATTTAACAAATAATGGAAAAGAAAAGATAGATAAATGGCTGGAGGATAATAATTTAAATCGTTACGGCGACCCTATGGATAAAATATATATTGGCGGTACGCCGTTATTTAACGAGGCCACCGGACAAAACATTGACCGTTTTGATTATATTTTTAAAAACCATCCGGATTTATTATATTTATTACAATAAAATAATTTTAATAAAAATATGACTAAAAGTTTTACCCCTAAGATTTTTTTATTATTGCTTATTATGGCGGTAGCTTATTTTTGCTATATTATTTTTAAGCCGTTTTTAATAGAAATTATCGCCGCCATTATTTTAACTTCAATTTTTTATTCCCCCTACAAATGGTTTTGCCGAAAGTTTAAGGGAAGAGAAAATTTAGCCTCTTTGGTGATGTGCATACTTTTATTTTTAGTTATTATTCTTCCCTTGGCGAATTTATTGATATTTGGAGCGCAAAAAGTTACGGTCGCCTATTCGGGGACGGTTAGTTTAATTGAAAAGAGCAATTTAGATGATTTAGTAAAAAATAATATTTTTAAGGAAGCGAAGTTGCTTGGAATTAATATTGAAAATTTAAGAGATTCCCTGTTTGATTTGTCAAACAAATTCAGCGCTTTTCTTTTTGGGGTGGCCAAAACAATTGTGCAAAGCACAACGAATTTTTTTATCTCGTTAATATTAATAATATTTATAATGTTTTTCTTTTTTGTAAAAGGCGAAGCTATTGCCAAAAAAATGATGTATTTAACGCCGTTGCCGAATAAATATGATGTTAAATTGTTTAAAAAATTTCGGGATATTAGCTTTTCAATAATGATTTCAACCTTTGTGGTAGCGATTGTCCAGGGTATATTGGGAGCGGTCGGATTTATTATTATTGATTTTCCATTTTTGGCACCCAGTATATTTATTGCGATATTTTCATTAATACCGGCCATCGGGACAGGATTGATTTGGTTTCCGATAGCCGTTTATTTGCTATTTATTGGTGAAATTTGGCAGGGCATTTTTCTGCTTGTTTGGGGGATTGCGGTGGTTAGCACAGTAGACAATTTAATTAGAGCTTATATCGTGAAAGATAAAGCCGGCGTGCATCCGATAATTATTATCCTATCAATTTTGGGCGGTATTTCGGTTTTTGGCTTTTGGGGAGTTGTTTTAGGTCCGCTGATAATTTCTTTAACAATTACAGTAATGCATATTTATGAATTGGAATACAAGGATGTTTTAGAGAAGTAAGGGTGATTAACAATTAACTCTTAACAATTGACAATTAACTGCATGAATACTTTTAGATTTTTGGATTTTCAAGTTTATAGTCAAGCAAAAAAGTATTATAAAAATGTTCTCATTCTTTCTTTTAGGATAAAGGATTATTCGTTTAAAGATCAAATTAAAAGAGCAGCCTTGTCTATAGTATTAAATATTGCAGAAGGATCAGCAAAAAAATCAGATAAGGAATTTGCTAAATTTTTAGAAATTTCCATAGCTTCGGCTAATGAAGTTGCTGCCTGTATTGATATTATTTATAGCTTAAAGAGAATATCTAACAATGAATATGAAGTATTAATGAAAGAATTAGAAGATATTATAAAGCAATTAGGTGGTTTTATAAAAAAATTAAGAGATAGTTAGACTAGATTAGTTAGATAGTTAATTGTTAACAGTTAAAAGTTAATAGTTGTTTTATGCGGGATTAGTTAAATGGTTTCCAATCCTGCGAGCCGTAGACCCGAAGGATATAATGACGGTCTCTCTTCGAGCCTGCGGCTCGCAGAGCCGAAGGCCAAAACCTTAATTAATTATGGGATTTTTTTATATATTAAAGAGCAAAATTGACAATTCATTATATTTTGGGAGTACAAATAATATTAAAAAGAGATTGTTTGAACATAATTCCGGCAAAAGTAAATATACAAACAATAAAAAACCTTGGGGTTTAATTTATTGTGAAATATATACTACTTTAAAAAAAGCTAGATATAGAGAGTGGAAGGTAAAAAATAGCGCACATGAATACAGAAAATTAAAAGAAAGAATATTATAATTTGCGGGATTAGTATAGTGGCAGTACGCGGGTCTCCAAAACCTGTGGCGGGGGTTCGATTCCCTCATCC
>CAYMCJ010000052.1:4837-7247 GCA_964388985.1 uncultured Gammaproteobacteria bacterium
CGTGCTGATATATGACGGTCTCTCTTCGAGCCTGCGGCTCGCAGAGCCGAAGGCCTCATCCCGTGCTGATATATGACGGTCTCTCTTCGAGCCTGCGGCTCGCAGAGCCGAAGGCCAAAACCTGTGGCGGGGGTTCGATTCCTCTTCGAGCCTGCGGCTCGCAGAGCCGAAGGCCTCATCTCGGGCCGAATTAAAACATAAATATTAAAAATTATATTGACAACTACATATTTTACTTTTATAATTTAGTTATAGATATAATTTTAATTATAACAAGGGGGGCTGGCAAGCGATGGGTTGGTCGCATTTGCCTTTCCTCATAATAATAATTAAAGTTTCGCAAGGACTCTAATGAGAATCATTCTCTTTTAATCCCCAGGAAGCTGAAGAATATGGCCAAGAAAAAACCAAAGAATAAAAAGTAGAAGTTAAAAAGAGGGCGCTTATAGGCGCCCTCTTTTTTGGTTGCTAAATTTTTTAGCTGTATTGGTTTTTATCTTGTCGCGCCTGAATAGGCGATTGCCCTAACAGCATCCCAAGCCGTGGCCTTTTCCGGATTATAGCCGTAGATTGCCTTAAATATTTTAATAGCGGCTCGTTCACTGTCTAAATTTCTGTCAGCCGGTCTTAAGCCATAAGCCATTACCGTTACGGCGGCGTTGTCGTTCTGATTTGACAACATATCAGGGTCTCTTAAATAAATTTTTTTAAAATTTATTGTCGCGTTATTTTCAGCGGCTTCGCTTCTTTGCGTTGGCCAGCGGCCGTTGCCAATTTTTATGACATCATTCCAGTCTTCCACGGTTGTCGGCAATCTACCGAAAGCCGATTTGAAGCTATTAACAACCCCGGCTCTTTCCCCTTCCCCTAATATTTTAGTGGTCGGAGTGCCGTAAATTATAAAGTTGTTGATAGCGTAAGTATTTTCAGTGGTTAAGCCTTCAACGCCTTCAATAAGTTTATTGGTGTATTTTTCCATGGTTTGCTCCTGGGCATCAACGTCTTTGGTTCGGCCGCTGTAAGAAATAAGAGCGTCAATATCAGACCCGCTCAAAATGACCATTTCCGCGTCAGCGGTCATTTGCGCCAAAGTAGCCTTCCCGCTTTCAGCGGTTGCCGGAGTTGTTGGCCCCGTGGCCTGGCCGCTTAAGACCGCAAAAACAGTCAAATGGTTAACGGTAATCGTCAGTATATTGTTGGTTATCGTGCCGCCTAAATCAACCCATTGATTATTAGCGGAATCATACCAGGCAACGGTTAAATTGCTTTGGTCAACAATGTTTGAGACATCAAATGTTAATGTCAGCGGGTTTTCAAAATTGGTGACAGAAGTATTGCCGGCAGTTATATTAACGGAAAAGACGCTGGTACCGACCATAAATTGTCCAGTGCCGAGGTTGCTGGTTTGCTGGGTGGTGGCGGTATCAGAACTGATATTAACCGTAATATCGCCGGTTCCGTAAGCATTTACCATTTCCTGCAGGACATTGCTGGAGAGGCCCAGAGTTACTTCTTTTACGTTGGAGACGGCGGCCGTGCTTAAGTTTACTGTTTGCGAATCCGTCGGGGTTCCAACCGGAGTGATGGTTGTTTCAACCGCTCTTTTTGTGGTTACCCCGTTAACTGTTGTTACTGTGGTAACGTCGGTAACTTGAGTTCCGTCCGGAGTGGTTTCGCTAAATGAAGTAGTTTCAGTCGTCGGAGTGCCGGCCGGGGCAGTAGTATCAGCCGGAGGCGTAGTTGAGCCGCCGGTTGTGCCGCCGGTTGTGCCGCCGGTTGAGCCGCCGGCCGCGGTGCAGGTATTGCTGGAAACCGTAATCGTGAAAGTATGGTTGGAAGCGCCGGCGCCGGCAGTGGCTGACATTTGCGAATAAGAACTGCCGCAGGTGTATCTCATCGGCAAGACGGAAGAATTATGCGACAGAGCTTTTCGGTCATTTGACCTGACGGTTATATTGCCGCCGCTTGATATGGTAAATTTAATAGAACCCGGGTAAGTTACCATGCTGTCCACGATTGAGCCGTTTAAAATCGTTATATCAACATCAGGGCTGACTAAATCAATCGTGGTATCGGCGTTAAACACAAGTTCGTTAGCGGCTAAAGCCGGCGCGGCTATGGCTAAGGGAGCGATAACAAGTAAAGCCAGTACAGTTGTTACTATAGATTTTCTCATAGATATTTTACTGTAATATTGTTTTTTTAAAACTAATAATTACAGCGCCTAAATTAACTTAATAAAGATTCTAAATTAATATTATCTTTCTCGACCTTTAGTATGTTATTGCCTTCGGCAAGCCCCGCTACAAATGGGGCACATACGAATTATATGTTATCTCCCTGCGGGAGAGCTCCGCTACGAATGGAGCACATACGAATTAGGGTAAAGATAATAAGTTAATTTAGGGTT
>CAYMCJ010000053.1:0-6675 GCA_964388985.1 uncultured Gammaproteobacteria bacterium
CCTTATGGAGCTATCTTATAAATGAATAAACAGAAATTTTATTGCGCCTCCACATTTCCCGCATTAGGATTTGGGTCATTAGGATCCGGACATTCGCCATCAAGATTGGACTGCGCATTGCATAAAGTTCCGTCAATTCTTTCGCACATCGGGGCTGGTGTGTCCACGCCTTTAACTTGCCCGCCGGTAATCGCGCAATAAATTTCTGCTTCATTTTCATAGCCGGTAATTTTTACTCCGCCTACCGGACATTGGCCGCGTAAAAAAGCCCACTCTTCGCATTGCCGGTTGTCTTCGAAAAGGCAAACTCCATATTCGCCTTTTTTATTTTTTCTAATTTCCAACTTGCCGCCCTTTTCGGTGCAATTAACGGAAGCGGGGTTAGCTATGTTGGCAATTGGTTCACCACCGGTTTCATTTACCGTAGCTTCCGGAGTTTTTGTTTTAGAAGTGTCTACCGGTTTATTAGTAAGAGAATTTTGGCAGCCGGCTAAAATGAAAATTAAACTCGCGCCGAGAACTAAAAATGTTTTTTTCATAATAATTTAATATTATAATTATTAATTTTGGTGGGTGGCTAGAGGGAATTGAACCCTCGCCAGCGGCGCCACAAGCCGCTGTTCTACCATTAAACTATAGCCACCATAATGTAATAAATATTTTAATTATTAAAGTTTATCAATAAGTCACGGCTCCTCTTGCCCTGTCGGGCAAGCACCATTGCCCCGCTATGCCTGCGGCAGCGGGATGTCTGGCTCCAACGCCAGCCAAACTAGAGCCACCATGAACCGGTAAAGCCGGTAATTTTAAATTTCCAATTTTCAATTTCTATTTCTGCAATGTATAAAAAAATATCTTGTTTTTATTTTCCAATTCAATTTCCTTATCCGCTTTCTGGTTTGGCAAAGAAAAAGCATAACTGATAATTTTCGTCCCGGGCTTACATTCCTGTTTAAATTTATCAGCTAATTTTTTTATCATTTTCTGATTTAAATAACAATAAATCAAATTTGCCTCGCTCAAATCAACTTTAAATAAATTTTTCTTTATAATTTTAATATTACTTTTGCTTAAGCTGGTTTGTATTTTAGCAATTAACCAAGGCAAAAACAAATTTTCAATACCAAATAATTTACTCTGAGGGCATCTTTTTTCAAAGGCGCGCAGAAACCCGGCCTGGCCGCAACCTAATTCATAAACTGTAAAATTTTCACTATTTTTATATTCTAATCCATCTATTATCCTTTTTATCAATTTACTTTTGGTTGAAATAAACGGGGCATAACCGCGGAAAATAATATTAAAAAATTCACAAATAAAAAATACAATAATTAAAAAAAGAAAGATGACAATAAATACTAATAAAATATTCATATAATTAATTTAAACCATTAATAATTCGTAATTAATAATTTTTAATTGTTTTATGTACGCCCAGAGGGAATCGCCCCGCTATTCAGCGGGGTTTCAAAGCTTCGCTTCTTTAAAACCCTATCTAACTTCCTAGTACGCCCGGGGGGAATCGAACCCTCGTAGCCAGCTTAGAAGGCTGGTGTTCTATCCATTGAACTACGGGCGCGCAAAAATATCAATTGTAAAGAGGAAATAACCCCCATAATCCCGCTGAAACGGGACTGGTGTTCTACCGCGCCCGCCTGACTTGTGTCAAAAGGTCGGGCGGGTCCATTGCCTGTCCCGCTAGTAAAACGTAGCGGGAAACTACGGGCGCATATCTTTTCTAAAATAAATCCCGATTACTCGGGACATCTCTAAATATATCAAAAATTAAGACAAAAGTCAATTCATTCTTTGCCTTAGGGTTTCAAATAATATTATGGCCGCGCTGACGGAAACGTTCAGGGAATCGGCCCGGCCCAACATGGGAATTTTTATTAATTCGTCGGCCGCTTCCAGCCAAGCCTGACTCAAACCCTTGTCTTCCCGTCCTAAAACTATAGCGCTTGACCCGCTAAAATTCGCCTTAAGATAACTTTCCTTGGCTGTCAAAGCGGCGGCGAAAGATTTAATTTTATTTTTCTTAAGCCAATCTTTGGTTTCTTTGATGGAAGCAATAATAATTTTCTTGAAAAAAACCGCCCCGCGGCTGGACCTGATTACATTATGATTATAAATATCGGTCTGCGGCTCATTGATAATAACGGTCGCCACACCGACGGCATCGGCCGTCCTTAGGATAGCGCCCAAATTGCCCGGCTTCTCTAAAGCTTCTAAAATAACCACTAAAATATTTTTACTTAAATCAATATCGGAAAAATTAAAAAATCTGGGGCGAGCCAAAGCCAGCCAGCCGTCCGGATTTTCCCTGACTGATATTTTTTCAAACACTTTTTGGCTGACAAAATTTATCCGGTTAAATTTTAATTTTAATCTGTTTTCTTCGGCCAATTCCGAACAAAAAAACAATTCCGTTAAATTTATTCCGGCCTGTTCGGCTGCTTCTATTTCTTTTCGGCCTTCAATTATAATTAAATCCCGCTTTTTTCTCTCCCGATTCTTACGCAATTTTATAATATTTTTAATTTTCTGATTTTGGAGGCTGATTATTTTTTCTTCCATATTTTTTTTCATTAATATATAAAACATACGAATAACCGACTGTTCCCAAAACCATAACTAAAACAGTAGCAATAAATATTGGCAAACGGAAACTAATCGAAATAAAATTCATAGCCATCATGGCCAAGCCGCCGACTATAAAAATTTTCCCGCCAACCCGGTGGGTTTTATTCCAGACTTCTTCGGAGGACAGAGTCCAGGGCGTGCGGATACCCATAAACCAATTCGGCTTAATTTTACCCATATAATTGCCAATAATTATAAAGAGAATTCCGACCAATAACGGCACCCATAAACCAACCGAGATATTATAACCTAAAGCATTAAAGCCGGTGATAAAATATATGACTGTCATGAAAAAAACAATAAAACCTTTAAAAATATGATAAACTTTCCTAAACTGCTGATAACGCTCTTTTCTGGGGTCAATCAGAGGCAAAGCCAAAAATAATAAATACACTCCTAAAATTATAGCTGGAAATAAAAAAGCGGCTGTGGCGCGCGAGCCATAATTATCCACTTCCCCGGCCATATTCCAATGAATCGGCACCCGCTCCGGAAAATGAACATAAAAATAAAATGATGAAATTATGGCCAGACCAACTAAAATAATCGGCCAAATTTCGGTTTTAATTGTTGGTTTAATTGAATTCATAATAGAATAATGCAAATCTGCAAATGTATGCAAATGCTTCAAATTTAAATATGCAAATAATTTGCGGAATCCGCATTTAATTTATTTAAAAAATTTAATTAAACTCTTGGCTGCTTCTTCAAACACGCTTAAATTCAGGGAATAAATTATTTCCTGCCCTTGCCGATGAGAAGTCACCAGCTCGGCATTTTTCAATATATTTAAATGATGTGACAGGGAAGGCAGGCTAATATTAAAATGCCGGCCGATCTCCCCGGCCGCCAAATCTTTTTTTTTAAGCAACTCCAAAATCTTCCGACGGGTCGGGTCAGCCAAGGCCTGTATTGTTCTATTTAAAATCATAGTTAAAAATAAGAATAAAAAAAAATAAAAATTTATTTGTAATTATTTTGTTGATTTTTAAGAAAACCAATATAGCAATTTATAGCTATTTCAATATTTCTGCCCTCTTTATATAAGTTATTAAATATTGCTTGATTAATATAATTTTCATCCAAAGCAACATATAGCTGATCCAATACTTCATTTAGAGAACCGCGAGCCGTTCTACAAAATTGTATATTTTCTTAAAAATTATATCTACCACATCCTTCGGCAATATTAGAATGAATTGATATGGACGCTCTTCTAATTTGAGCTGTAAGACAATATAATTCTTCTTTGGGAAAAGATTTTGTTATTGCGTATATATTTTTTCTAAATTTTTTAGCCAACTGCCAAGCTTTTACATCTTCAAATGAGTGTTTCTTCTTGTTTTCGTCGTACATATATTCTTATTTTTCTTTTTATTCTTATTTTTCTTATTTTTTATTTTCTTTAGATATTTAGCCAACTATCTAAATTATATCATATTAACATAATTTGTCAAATGGAAAAAATAAAAAAACGGATTACAACCTTTAAGGAAGGGGTATATAATCCGTTTAAGATAAGGGTGGTGAATTTTTCCTGAAGGGACCAACCTCTATTGAGTAGCAAAGCTACACCGAGGGGAAAATCGCCTGTCAAAGGACTAGCTGATTTTAAATTGGTCCTTTTGAACCCCCTAACTATCTTTAGCTATTCGTTTCTTGAAAACAAAAAACAAAAACTAAAAAATGGCAAGGGGATAATTAACTTTAGCTGGAAACAATTTCGAAAATATGCCTTTTCAAGCTTCTTTTAACTTATTTTCCAAACTGATCTCCCGGCTTTATATTTGATGAATAAAATTATAACACGAAATAACTCTTTGTAAATATATTAAAAAATGGCTAAAATTAGCCACTGTTATAATATTATTATAAATAAATGTCAAGTTATCCACAACTTTTTCTTTTCAAATAAATTAAAACATCAACCAACCCGGTTTAAATAATAATAATATGCCGATAACGAGCATTATCACTCCTCCGACCAAACCGGACCAACGTGTATAACGGGAACCGACGGCTTTCATCTGCAAAGTGGCCATGGCAATAATAAAAATTAATAAATCGTCCAATATAAATATAAATATATATAAAAACAAATAGCCATAATACTGCCAACCGGCTAAATTCGCCAAAGCCAGAACCTGAGTATAAACCGCCGGCAAGCCGGCCGAGCAGACTAATTCAACCAAGTTTACGGCGAAAGCTAAAACCACGATTCCACCCAAGGCCAGCCAAATTTTTTTTGTCTGGACAATATTTTTTAATTTAGTAAATATTTCCTTTCTTTTTTCACTGCCGGTTACTTTACACTTGCCGTCGCGATTTTGCCAATAATCACGCAAATGATAACCGCCGCTGGCTAAAGCCACCAGACCCACAATAACTCTAATCCAAAAAACAAAACCTAAAAATAAAAATAGATTTAACCAGGCCGATAAAAACAAAAAATAAACCAAACCGGAAGCAATAATAAAAGTCGACCCTAAAAGCCACATCCTTTTTCTGTCCGACAGGCCCAAAAGCAAACTGATTAAAAATAACAACGTCCACATGGCGCAGGGATTAAATCCGTCTAAGGCCGCGATTATAATCGTTAAAATCGGCAGAGAAATATTTTTTGTCTCTATCTTTCCAAATATCGGCAAATCAATTTCAGTCGGTATTTTTAAACTATTATTCAGACCTGCCCGGCAATCGCAATTTTGTCTGCATTCTAAATCATCCTCGTCGCAATTATGAACGCAATTATTGTTAATATTTTCCGTCCCCAAAATTGACGCCGCCGCATCGGTGCATTCATTAACAATATAATATTTTATTATCGATTTAATTTTTTCTCCGGTTGTTTTATCGCTTAAATAACCAACAATCGCCTTGTCGCTGATTATGGTAATCGGCACGCCGGTATTATTTATATTAAGCTCTTTTGACAGCTTGGCCAATATTTTTGCATTGGCAAGATTATTCCAGACTTCATAACTATAAATATCTACCCCGTCCATTTCATTCCCCAGTTTATTCAAAAAGGCCATCTCCTGTTCGCAGTGCGGACAGCCATCACCATAAAAAAAATAAACATTAACCTTATTTTCGGCTAAAGCCGGCTGAATAAAAAAAACAAAAAGTATTGTTGGAATAATTATTTTTAATATTTTAAACATATAATTTACTCCTACGAATTACAAATTTGTTACGAATTTACGAATACCAATTTAAATATTTAAATTAATATTTATATATTCGTACTTGATTTGTAATTCGTGGATAATTACCTTAATTCCCATTGGCTGTTTAAATGGATGGCAAATTTTTACTCAAATACATAAATTCTATTATTCTATATTTTACATCACTTAATCAAAAAAACAAAATCAGACCAATTGTTTTTGTCTAAATTTTTTAAATCAATCGCCTGGTCAATATTAAAATCTCCCACGGCTATCCTTTTTAATTCGTTTAGATAGGCTCCGCTGCCCAATTTTTGACCAATATCATGAGCCAAAGAACGGATATAGGTGCCGCTTGAACATTTTACTTTTATATTAAGAAACGGCCATTTATATTTTAATAATTCAATATTGTAAATTTCAATTTCAGCCGGCTGTCTTTTTATTTCCTTTCCGGCCCGGGCCAACTGGTATAATTTTTTTCCGCCCACTTTCTTGGCGCTATACATCGGCGGCACCTGCTTCTGCTTCCCAACAAACCCTTTTAAAATACTTTTAATATTATCCAATTCGTAATTCGTAATTGATAATTCGTAATTGATAATTGCTCCTGTCCGATCATAAGTATCACTCGCCGCTCCTAACCTGATTTCAGCCTCATACTCCTTGTCCATTTTCACAAACCAACTGATTTCGCGCGTCGCTTCCCGACCAATGGCGCAAATTAAAACACCCGTGGCAAACGGGTCTAAGGTGCCGGCATGGCCGATTTTCTTTAGGCCGGTGATTTTCCGCAATTTATCAATTACGTCATGCGAGGTTATACCTAATGGTTTATTTATTATTATGAAACCGGAGGGAT
>CAYMCJ010000054.1:0-6558 GCA_964388985.1 uncultured Gammaproteobacteria bacterium
CCCCTACAACCCCCTTAAGAGGTAGACTGCGGCAGAGACCGCAGTGTGAAAATATCATTTAATAATATTACCATTCGCGTCATTCGCATTAATCGTGGCGGATTTAATTCCAATTAGCGGATTCGCATTAAAGGTTCACTGATGGTTTTAAAATCACTAACTTATATTGAACTATGAACAATAATCTTAAAAAATTTATACTTCTTATAGGCGATATTTTTGTTTTATACTTGTCTCTTTATTTAACCTTGCTTTTGCGCTATGGAAGCCAGCCGACTGAAATGCTCTGGCAAGCCCATTTCTGGCCTTTTACCATTGTTTTTCTGGCCTGGATTTTAATATTTTATATTGCCAAGCTTTATGATTTGAATTTGGCTGTAAATAACGCTCGTTTTTTTCAACTAACCGGCCGTAGTTTAATTATCGCCGGCCTGCTGTCAATTGCTTTCTTTTATTTAACTCCGCAAATAACAATCGCGCCGAAAAGAAACATGCTTATTTATGTTGTTATTTTTGCCTTTCTTTTTTATCTTTGGCGCAATTTTTACAATTGGTCGCTAAAGGCTTATCTGCCTAAAAACAATATTGCTATTATCGGCTTAAATAATCAGGTAAAAGAATTAATTTATGAATTAAAGCAAAAGCCGCACCTAGGATTTAATATTGTCTTTGTTGTAGATGATAAAAGTGATTCAAAAGAAATTAACGGTGTCCCAATTTATCGCAATATTTCCGCTTTACAAGAATTAATAAAAGAAAAAAAGGTTGTTACGGTTATATTTTCAAAAAATCCGCATCAATCGGAAACGGTCAGGGCCTTGCTATTTCAATGCCTGCCCTTAAAAATCAACTTTGTCAGTCTGTCTAATTTTTATGAAAACATTATCGGCAAAGTGCCGCTGGAAGCCATTAATCAAATGTGGTTTTTGGAAAATTTGACCGAAGGCAAAAAAAATTTGTTTGATTTTATCAAGCGCTTATATGATATAATTTTTGCCTGTATTTTTTTGGTCATAAGCCTGCCTTTCTGGCCCATTATCGGCCTGATTATAAAGCTAGAAAGTAAGGGGCCAATATTTTATCTTTCCCAAAGAACCGGAAAAAATAATAAAATTTTTTATCTGGTTAAATTCAGAACTATGAAAGAAGAAGACAACAATCGCGCCCTGACAATTAAAAACGACCCTCGCGTTACAAAATTCGGCCGCTTCTTAAGGAAAACCAGAATCGATGAATTTACCCAAATGATTAATATTTTAAAAGGCGAAATGAGTTTTGTCGGGCCAAGACCGGAAAGACCGGAGTTAATAAAAAGTCTGGAAATACAAATCCCTTTTTATAAAGAAAGGCTACTAGTAAAACCGGGCGCCACCGGCTGGGACCAAATTTCCGGGGAATACCACTCGCCCACCCACGAAGATACTTTGAAAAAATTGCAATACGATTTATACTACATTAAAAATAGATCTATATATTTAGATCTATCTATTATTTTAAAAACTATTGCGACGGTAGTTTCAAGGAAAGGAATGTAATTCTGCATTCACCATCTTTAATAAAAGGGGTTAGGGGAATTTTATTATTTGACAATCGTCTAATAATCGTCTATAATACGTCTATACAGAATAGCTAAAAAAATTATGTTTAATCCAAAATATACCATTTCCAATCGATTATTGTCCAATATTAAAAGAATAACCGAAATTATTTCCGACTTAAATAGCCGAAGTTTTTCAGGTGTAATTTTAGCGGAATTGGAGAAAAGAGCCAGAGAAATATCGGCTTTTTCTTCAACTAGTATTGAAGGCAATCCCCTGCCGCTGACTGATGTTAAAAAAATTCTAAAAACCAGGCCGGAGCATATTCGTGATAGTGAAAAAGAAATTTTAAATTATAACCAAGCCTTGGTTGAGCTGAATGATTTAATCAAAAGCAAAAAACAAATTTTTGATTTGCCATTAATTTTAAAAATCCAAAAAACAATCACTCATAATTTAATTGAAACTTATCGCTCTGGCCAATTAAGAAAAGAGCCGGTTTTTGTTAATAATCCTAAAACTCGCCAAACGGCGTATCTCCCTCCGGACCATTCTGATGTGCCGAAATTAATGAATGAGTTGTTTAATTATATTGAGAAGCAAAAATACCTAGTTGACCCATTAATTTTAGCCGGTATTTTTCATAAGCAATTTGTCATCATTCATCCTTTTATTGATGGCAACGGACGAACAGCTCGTTTATCTGCTAAAGTATTATTAGCTAAAATGGGGCTAGATACTTTTAATCTTTTCGGTTTTGAAAATTATTACAATAAAAATGTCAGTAAATATTTTCAAGAAGTTGGCCTGCTTGGCAATTATTATGATATCAGGGATCAAATCGATTTTACTTCTTGGCTTGAATATTTTACAGATGGCATTATTGATGAATTGCTTAGAGTTAATAAAGAGTTGATTAAAGAGAATGCTTCTCCGAAAAAAGAATTAAAAAATCATCATCAAAAAATTATCAGTTACATAAAAAAACACGGATATATAAGTGATCGTGACTATGCTAAATTAACCAGTCGAGCCAAACCAACAAGAAATCTTGATTTTAGAAAATTAATAGGTATGGGCATTATTAAAAAATTAGGAAAGGGCAAGGCGACTTATTATAAACTAAGGGGGTAAGAAAAAACACGAATCTGCCATTCCTGCTCCCCTTGCCACTACATTGTCCTCCTTATAAATTTATCCGCCTCTGGCGGAGGAGGAATAATGGGGTTTAATTCTTACTTTTTGTCCTTGCGGGCAACAATATCTCCCGGGCATAAATTAAGTGTGTGGGGTAAAAAAACAGGTCAATTTATCTTGACCTGTCTATTATTTTAAAAACCATTGCCACAATTCTAAGTAAAGGCGGACGGTAAAAATTATTTATAAATCTATATATCTAAAAGGACTATGAATTCATAGTCCTTTTTTTATATAACATAATTCAATCTAAAAAAATACGGATTTAACCTGCTACAACATTTTAACATTTAGATAGCTCTGTAATCGTCAATTTTCTATGGTTTTCTTAAATTCTCCTTTACTTTATTAACAATGGATTTATAATCCAGCTGATGATACTTAAGTACTTCGTCATTGCGACCGCAAGCCGGTATTTCACGGAGTCCGAAAGAAAAAACTTTCTTGCCAACATTGCCTTCCGCTAAAGCAGATGAAATTAGGTTTCCTTGCCCTAATTTAACATAATGGTCGTCAAGAGTAAAAATTATTGAATAAGTCTTTGTTTCTTTTTTAAACCATTCATGATCAATAATGTTCAGCCAAGGCAAATTATATACCGCCAACTCAACTCCGATTTTAGCTAACTCCTCAGAAGCTTTAATTGCTTCGGTCAGCATAACAGGACCGTAAGCAAAAATAGCCGCATCTTTTCCTTCTTTTATCTTTACTCCTCGGCCCTCTATTAATTCATAATCAGACGGCAGTTCATAATTTAATTCGCAAGGAATACTGACAATGCGCAAATAAGAACTTAAATTATTTTTTTCAACAGCCCAATGCAAAGCTAATCTAACCTCTTGCTCATTACTAGGTTGAATCATAGTCAAACCCGGTATTGATCCTAAAGCTGATATGTCCCGTACTGACTGATGCGAATGGCCCGGTCCACCCGGTAAAAGACCGGCTAAAAATCCTAAATAAATAATCTTTTTTCGTTCTGTGGCGTTATTATAAATCTGCTCATTGGGGCGGGTAGACAAAAAACAAGCAAAAGAATGGGCTAAAGGCAATTTCCCCTTAAGCGCCAATCCACCAGCCATTGACACCATATCCTGTTCGGCTATCCCGCACTCAATAAAACGATTAGGATATTTATCCTTAAATGGGATTAAACCGCAATCTAAAACTAAATCGGCACTTAAAGCTACGATGTCTTTATTATCCTTAGCAATTTTAAGCAGTTCGTCACTATAGGCGTCAACCAATTTTTCCGGATCTTTTAGGGTTACCTTTTCCGGAATATTAACTTTGTCTAACTTAAGTTCTGCTAAATTTAATTTAGCTAACTGTTTATTAGCTCTTTCTATTAATTCATTAAAAGCGGCCTGATAAATTTCTTTACTAGGCGCACCGCTATGAAATTTATATAAATTATCTTCAGAACTTACTTCTTCCATAAATGAAACTCCCTTGCCTTTAACTGTATCAGCAATAAGCACTTTAGGTTTATCTGTAATAGTGCGAAAATGTTCAAATGCTTTTCTGAGAGCATTGAAATCATGACCATCACATCTCTTCACCTCCCAACCAAAAGACTTAAACTTTTCTTCAATATTGCCTAAATCGCTTACTTCTTTTACCCAGGTATCGGATTGAATTTTATTATGGTCTACTATTAAAGTTATCTCGGAAAAATTATTGTTCGCGGTTTGCGTAAGTGATTCCCAAATTTGTCCTTCTTGTAGCTCTCCGTCCCCGCTTAAAACATAAAAATTTCCCTGCCTTTTATCTAAACGGTAAGCCTTAGCCATACCTCTAGCCTTGGCAACGCCCATACCCAAAGGACCCGTATTAGTGGCAATGTTTGGAGTATTAACATCTGGATGACCGGGCAGTCCATTAAGTTGCCGTAGTTTATGAATTAAATCGTAATCAAGTCTTTCCAAACCAATTAATAAAGAATAAAGGGCCGGCACATCATGGCCTTTTGAAGAAAAATAAATATCAGAATTTTTCTCCTGCTCTTGATTGGGAAATTTCATTTCCTGTGTCCAAAGCCAAGTAATAATATCTATACTACTGAAGCTGGTGCCAAGATGACCTGAGCCAGCCTCAGTAATCATCGCTAAAGTATTAAGGCGGAAAATGCAAGCCAGCAGCTTACATAGCTCTATTGGATTTTTAACCTGCTGTCTTATTTTTTTTATTTCCTTAAGCGGAACATAATATACTTCCATAAATCATATTAATGGTAACTTTACCATTTTATTTTTAATTAAATATTCAGCCACCATCCAATCTTCAGGCCGGTTTATATCAAAGCCTTCATAGCCTTTAGTAATAAAAGGTATAATTTTTTCTCCGGCAATAGTTCCTTTTTCTAAAGGCACACTGCACCTAGCGATTTCTAAACTGGCGTTTTGCTCATAAATTTCCGGTAAAGATTGATATTGCATGGAATGCCAGGGCGTGCCGTTTTTGTCAGGATTTTCCATTATGGGCTTCATATATTTTCCTTCTAATCTCCACATCTTGCCTGGGTGCTGACCGCATTTTTCTATAGCGCGCAAGGAATCCGCTTCATCATCAGCGCTAAATAGTTTCCAGGCCCTGATAATTGTTTCTGGCTGCCGAAACGGGTTAGTCGGGCGCAAAATTGAAAAAAATTCGGCTGTCTCTCTCTGATCCCTAAATGTCTCTAAGAGATGCTTTATCCATTCTATATCCGGAGAATGGTCGATAGCGTATTCTGGAGGCCTTAAGAAAGGAACTTCGGCTCCATATTTTAAGGCAATTTCTTTTATTTCCTCGCTTTCAGTTGAAACAATCACCCGGGAAAAAACTCCTGACTTCAGGGCCGCTGATATGGTATAAGCAATCATCGGATGGCCGGCTAATAATTTTATATTTTTTTTAGGCACTCGCTTGGAGCCAGCCCTAGCTGGAATTAAACCTAAACAATTTTTATTGTCAGACATAACTTTAAAACGATAATTTAATATTTTTGGCAATTAGTATTTTCTCGCAAATTTCCCGCACGGCATGCTCTCCGCCTTTAGCTTTAGTTACATAATCGCATATTTTTTTTGTATAACTATGCCCATCAGCCACGGTTATAGATAATCCCACTTCTTTTAAAACTGCTATATCATTTAAGTCGTCTCCCATATAAGCAATTTCATCTAAGGTTAATTCTTTATTATTAGCCACTCTTTTCAAAATACTTAATTTACTATCACCGTCTTCTACTTTCTGATAACATTCAGCTTTTATTTTTTTACAGCGAGCAGAAACAACCGGGTTGGCTTCTTTAGATATAACTACCACATCAATATTATTTTTTAGCATCATCAATATGCCTAAACCGTCTTTGCGGCTACATCTAACAGTTTCTTTCCCGTCTTGATCAGTATAAACACAGCCATCAGTCATTATCCCATCAAAATCCATGGATAGTAATTTAACTTTTCTAAATTTTTCGTCTAATAAATCCATATATTTCTAATTAATAATCAATGCTAACCTGCTTCCATTCGCTGTAAAAATCAAGCGCTTTTTCCCCGGGCTCACGCCAGCCATTGCCTGATAAACCAGGCCCGCCAAACGGCATATGAGGCTCTGAACCAAAAGTCGGGCCGTTTATCCGGCAAACCCCGGCCTTAAACCTTTTATTAAATTCATAAGCCTGGCTTATGCTAACTGTATGAATAGCACCCGATAGTTTATACTGTGAATTATTGGCTAAAGCAATCGCTTCATCCAAATCTTTAGCTTTATACAAAATTACCACCGGCCCGAATAATTCTTTTTGCGATATCTCGTCGTCAGCGGGAATATTTTC
>CAYMCJ010000055.1:0-6450 GCA_964388985.1 uncultured Gammaproteobacteria bacterium
GCAAATAAAAACTAAATTTCCCAAGATATTTATAATATTTATAAAAATCAAAACATTTAATTTTTTTTATTTTAAAATTTCTTTTTAAAGAATAAAAAGAAAAAATGTCTGTCTTAATATCGTTTTCCCTGCCCGGAACCCATAATTCCACTTCAATTCCCTGACTGGCAAACTCTTCGCACATTTTGCAAATCTGCCAGCCATGAGCCTTTTCGGTCGGTATACGAATATTGGCAATATAAACTATCTTCATTTATTTTTTTCTAATTAAAACTATATACATATTAGGAGATTCTATCCAGTTTATCTAATAATATGGCCAGAAGGTAAAGAGGAATCTTAATTATTCTAAATCTTAAATAATAACCCGCTAAATCAATAGCCGAACTAAAAGTGCCTCCCGCGGGAATAATACTGTAATTCATTATTTCATATTCTTTCTTTAATTTATTAATTATATCAACCAATTTTTCTTTGGTAAAACGATTATAATCATGCGGTTGCGGAACTAATCCGCAAATAAGCGGAACATTAAACAAAATAAATTTTTTACTAATTCTTAGACTCTCACTTAAGCATTGAAAATAATTTTTTAAAATATACAAAACATTAAAATTAATAACTCCATCAAATTCATTGCCCTTAAATAAAAATTTCTTTTCGGCGTCAATTATTAAATCCATGTTTGGAGACGACTTATAATTTGACCTTTTTATTTTCCATTTTGGCGGCAGGGCCCGGTGGTAAGATGCCGGTTCATGGCCGATTTCCAAAATATTAAATTCAGAATTAAGCCATTTCTCTTTATTAAATAAATCTGTAAGTGAGGCAAAAAGCATTGCCCGGCCGATTGATTTTCCTTTAAAAATTTCTTTAAAAAATACTTTTTTGTTCATATTCTGCCAAATTTTATTATTCCTTTAAATTGAATAAAGCTAACATCAGAATCAATTGAATTCCTTTTTAATCGCCAGCTTTTATCTTTTGCGGTTGTTCTGCCCGGCTCCACCGTACAAATTATTTTAAATATTTTTCTGGCAATACTTTCTGATTTTTCATTATACCGGCCGCTTGGATATGACAGGCTTTCAACTTTTTTGCCTATTATTTTTTCTAATATTTCTTTAGATGCATTAAGCTCTTTAATGATTTCATTTTTATCTATATTGGATAATTTAACATGATTATGGCTATGGGATCCGAATTCAATTAAACCACTTAAGCTCATTTCTTTTATTTCCGCTTCAGACAAAAATTTAAATTCCCCGGCTTTTTTGGGGAATAATGTTTTTTCAATCAAGGCCGTGCTCATAAAAATTATGGCTGGAAAATTATATTTTTTTAATAAAGGGAAAACGTTGGTGTAATTGTCCCGGTAACCGTCGTCAAAAGTAAGACAGACGGTTCTGGGTGATATTTCTTCTTTTTTATCAATTAATTTTGCCAAATCAGACAGTTTTATTATGTTAAATTTATTTTTTTTAAAAAAATCAAGTTGCTTTTTAAAATTTTTTAATTTAACCGTGGCCAACTCACTATTGTCGCCTACACTATGATACATTAATATCACTGCCCCCTCTAAATTAAAAATAGACAAAATAAAATAGACTAAATTTTTCAAAACACTTTTCATAAAATATTATTAAATTTATCACGGTGTTTTCTATAAATAATAGTCTAACTTTTATAGTTAGTCTATTATAATAAACTTCATGGTCTTATTATTAAACTTTTTTACCTTTAAGTCAAGGCTAAAATAAAATAAAAAACAGCTTGTTAAACTAACAAATAAGCCGTTAAAATCAATTATTGCAAAGTATAAAATTATTTTTATTTTACCAATTCCTGAAAAATCCCTTTTAATTCCGCCCCAATTGCCTTGGGGGTAAAATATTTTAAATAAATTTGATAACCATTTTTAGCTATTTTTTCTCTTAATTTTGGGTTGTTTTTCAATTCCAGAATTTTAGCGGTCAAATCTTTTTCGTCCTTCATCTGACAAAATAAACAATTTTCTTTATCTTTAAAAATCTCTCTCATAGATGAATTATCTCCGGTAATAAGAGGGCGAGCCATAGCAATAGCTTCAACCACCTTAAAGGAACTGCACCTAGAAGCCTTGTCGCTGTCTCCAAATTTTCCTAAGCAAACATCAGCTCGAGCCATATATTCGCCTAACTCTGCATAAGGCATATAGTTAATAAAATTAATATTATTTAATCCCAACTCCTGGCTTAAATTAATTGCTTCGCCGTAAGTATCTAACCGGCCGATTAAATTAAATTCAATCTCTTCTTTTTCTAAAATTTTAGCCGCTTTAACAATATAAGGAACGCCCTGTAAGGGAATATAGGTTCCGTGAAAATGAACCAAAAAATTTTTTGTTTGTTTTTTTTGCTCTCGCGGATATAAAACCTTATCATCCGAACCGACCAAGAGCCGCCTAAATTTTTCTTTTTTTATTTTAAAAGTTTTTACGTAATACTTTATATATTCTTCGGCGTCCAAAAGAATAGTGTCGGCCAAAACGCAGGCCAGCCAATCCAATAAAAAATATTTTACAGCCTGAAAAGAAAACTTTGAGTAAACCTGCCTGTCCAATATCATAGAATCATAAGCCGACATAAAAGCGTCAAAAACAATTTTTTTGCCGGTTAACTTAGCCAGTATCCAGGCCAAAGGCATAATCACATAGCCGGGATAAGCCACAAAAATAATATCGCATTGGTTTCTGATTGGCCAAAATTTTTTTATTAATTTCAGATACTTTTTAAACCCCGGCTCCCGATTTTGGCATTCAATTATTTTTATATTATTTTCTTCTAGACCTTGAATATTTATTTTATTTCTAGTCTCCATCTTATAGAGCCCAAAATAGCAAACTGTCATAAATCTTTTAAAATATTTTTTATTAAATTATCCAAACTATAATCTTTAATAACTGTTTCCCGCAAAATTTCAACCATTTTCTTTTTTTCTTCTCCTGGCCAATCAATAATTTTTTTAATTTTTTCCGCCAACTCACTTTCATCTTCATTATCTAAAATTAATAACTCTTCCCATTCTTTTAAGATGGGAGCAAAAGTCTTATTTAACACAATTACCGGAATACCCGAGGCCATGGATTCCAAAACCACTTTATCCATTCCCCCGGTCGGACATAAATTAATACTTAAATCCGCCCGGCTATATATATTTATCATCTCTTTGTTAGGCACGCTGCCGACAAAATTAATATACGAACCTAAATTTTTCTTCTGCACTAATTCTTTTAATTTGGTCTGGTATATCTCATCCTCTTTATAAACAGGGCTGCCCACTAAATTCACCTGAATATTTTTTACGCCTTGTTTGTTTACTAAACAATCCATTGCTTTAACCAGCAACGCCTGATTTTTAATCCGGCTAATCCGACCCACGTATATAATTTTGAATTGGGTGTTGGGTGTTGGGTGTTGGGTGTTGGGTGTTGAAAATTTATCAATGTCTATCCCGTGTCCTATTATTTTAACTTTTTTACTTTTTATATTAAAACTCTCTCTTGAAGCCGTAAAAATAACATTGGCTAATTTTTCCGCCAGCCACAATTTAAAACCTTTCCTTTTGTGAACATACCAAAATCCGATTTTTTTCTTCCATAACCGCCAAAATATTCCGCCCAAAACCACATACTCTTTATTCATGTGAACAAAAACCTTGTCATAATTTTTTCTCTCCTGCCAAATATACTTAAAAAAATTTTTTATATAAAAAAATTTTTTTATAATTTTTAATTTATAATTTTTAATTTCTAAATCTTTTCCTAAGCTCACCACTCTCACATTATGCGGTAGATCATATTTGCCCACACCCAAAGCTATAACTGTCACTTTATCACAATGTTTTGCGAATTCCCAAATCCAACCATACATAAAACCCAGCAAATCATCATTGGCATCCACTTTTTGGGTTAAAATTAATATATCATTTTTTTTATCCCTGTTTGACATAAACCGTGTTATCTAAATAAATTATACTTAATAACATAATAAAATGCGGCCAAGCCGTCTTTCCAGTTTACTTTCTTACCTTCCTTGTAAGTTCGGCCGGAATAAGAAATTCCGACTTCATATATTCTTAAATCCTTATTTTTTGAAATTAAGGCGGTTATTTCCGGCTCTATTCCGAACCGCTTTGACGAAAGCTTATGTTTTAAATAATTTATTGCTTTACGGCCAAAAGCTTTATAACATACCTCTATGTCAGTTAAATTTAGATTAGTAAACATATTGGAAAAAGTAGTTAAAAGCCGATTGCCTACATAATGCCAAAAATATAAAATCCGATGCGGCTTGCTGCTTATAAATCTTGAACCGTAAACTACGTCGGCTTTTTTATCTATAATCGGGCCGAGCATTTCTTTATACTCATTCGGGTTATATTCCAGGTCAGCATCCTGAATTATCAACATATCGCCCGTACAGATTAAAAAACCCTGCTTTACGGAATCGCCCTTGCCCTGATTTTTGTCTTTAAAAATAAATTTAATATCTGCTTGTTCAGCAATCTGTCTGTCATTATTTTTATAATTTTTCAGTATTTCCCTGGTACCGTCGGTTGAACCATCATCTATTATAATTATTTCTTTTTCTATGCCAGATAATTCAACTTTTAAAACCCGCTCTAATAATCTTATTATCGTATTTTTTTCATTATAAACCGGTATGATTATGGATAATTTTTTCATAAAATTTATTGATGCCTTTGCTTAAATTTAATAATTATCATTATTATTCGTTTTATAATCCGGTTAAAAATATTTTTTTCACCGCTGAATAACCAAATATTTCTTAACTTGGAAAATAAAAATATATCTATTGGCAAGGAAAAATTTAAATTTCTCACTCTCCATTTTAACAAACTTTTTAAGATTGGTATATTTCTTTTGTGCGCCAGAGCTAAGAGATGAATAATCTGCCTAGTATATCTTACCGGCTGTTCGTAATCCCAGTCAAGCCAAACCATCCTGTAGTCGTTTCTCCACCGGTCAAACTGGTCCCAGTCTTCTATCCGCTCCGGCGGCTTAAAGCCCAATTCTTTGGCTTTGGCATACAAACCCGTACCGGGATAAGGCAAAAACCAGCCGCAGGTAAAAGCTAAATTAGGATTAATTTCCAATAACTTGATAATGAATCTCATTGTCTCTCTATATTCATCTTCGGTTTCAGAAGGAAACCCAAAAACCATTGAGCCGGAGGCCATTGTGCCTGAATTTTTCAACAAGGTCACCGCTTTTATCGTATCCTTGGTGGTGGTTCCTTTTTGCACCACGTCTGTCATAATCCTGTCAGAGCCTGATTCAAAGCCAAACATAATTTCCAAACATTTTGTCTCTTTTAAATTTTTAACAAACTCCTCGTCAACATATTCTACCCGGGAATCGGCAAAATATGGCCGGCCCAGACCTCTCACAATTGCAAAAGCCCTTTTCGGGTTAACAAAAAAATTATCATCCAAGATGCGGATAGCGTCTATATTATATTTTTCTATCACCGGTTTTAAATTGGCGATTAATTTTTCCGGCAAATGAGCTCGCCACCGCCTATTATTAAAAACCAAATTATAGCAAAACTGACAATTAAACGGGCAACCCCTTGAAGTTACAATGGCTAAAACCCTTTTATACCTGTCTGAAAAATAAGGCGCTATATATTTACGAACGTCAATTAAAGACCAATCAATCAAATAATCATCAATATTGATAAAATCCCTTTTGGCGTTAATAATTATCTTACCGTCCTTGTCTTTAAATCCTATGCCTTTAACCAAACCATATTCGTCCGGCCTGTCCACTCTGCTTACCAAATCAACGATTGTTTCCTCGCCTTCGCCGATTACCACAAAATCTATGGCCTCTTCTTTTAATGTCTGCTCCGGCAATAAAGAGGGGTGAGCGTTTCCCCAGGCGATTTTAAAGCCTTTCTCTTTCAACTCTCGGCTTAATTCAATATATTTTTTGTTAAAATAGCCGGTAAAAACCGACATCCCTATTAAATCCGGTTTATAATTTTCAACTTCCTTTATTATGCCGTCCACCTCATCCTCGTCTTTGTATATTATTTTTGCGCTGTAGCCATTTTTCTTTAAGGCGGTAGCCAAATACAAAAGGGCTAAAGGCGGAATACCTTTGGTGTTTTTTGAATATAAAGATATTAAGGCAACTTTTTTGGCTGACATTAATTTATAATAAATTTATTTAATTATTTTCCCCAATCAACAATTAAAACCCCCTGACCTCTTTTTTTTACTATTACTTTTTGTTTTTCTCTCCATTTTAATTCATTCATAACTTCCATCGGAATAGTAACCGCGTAACTGCTGCCGGTTTTAAAAATTTTTCTGGTATCTTTTTCATTTAATTTTCTTCTCATAAAATATTTACTTAGTATATATTTTAATATATATTTAAAT
>CAYMCJ010000056.1:0-5792 GCA_964388985.1 uncultured Gammaproteobacteria bacterium
CGGAGAAATGGATAATCCGGTGCCTTTTTTTGATGTTATAACTACTACTACTCATAAAACATTGCGCGGCCCCAGGGGGGCGATTATAATGTGCAAAGAAGAATTTGCCAAACAAGTTGACCGGGCGGTTTTCCCCGGTATGCAAGGCGGTCCGCATGACCACATTACAGCCGCCAAAGCGGTGGCTTTTGGCGAGGCTTTAAAACCTGAATTTAAAGATTATGCCCGGCAGGTGATTTTAAATTGCCAGAAATTAGCCGAGGAATTAATAAGCTTGGATTATAAAATAATATCAGGCGGGACAGATAATCATCTAATTGTGGTTGATATGACCAGTCGGGGAATAAGCGGGCGCGAGGCGGAAATTGTCTTGGATAAAGTCGGTATTTCAGTCAGCCGTTCAACTATTCCTAATGACCCCAATCCGCCAATGAATCCGTCCGGCGTTCGTTTTGGCACCCCGGCTATTACCACCAGAGGAATAAAAGAAGAAGAAATAAAAAAAATAGCCACCTGGATAAACAGCGCTATTTTGCATAAAGACGAGCCGGAAGTTTTGGATAGAATAAAAAATGAAGTTAAAGAAATGTGCGAACAGTTTCCGATTCCAAGTATTTAACGTTATTGCCTTCGGCAAGCCCTGCTACAAATAGGGCACATGCGAATGATGTTTTTCAATGCAATACGTCTTTTACAGTTAATAAGAGAAGGACATAGTTTTTATAAGCAAACGCGCAAAATTTAAATTAATTAATTTTTTGCATGACTAAAATAATAGACGGTCAAAAATTAGCCGAAAAAATTAAAGACAAAATTGTTAAGGAAATCGTGAAATTAAAGGGCAAGCGCCCCAATTTGGCGATTATTTTAATTGGACAAAGAGAAGATTCCTGTCTTTATGTTGATTTAAAAGAAAAAGAAGCTAAAAAAATCGGTATAGACACCCATATTTATAAATGCCGGTCCGATGTGGACGAATCAGAAATTTTTGAAATGATTGATTATTTAAATAATGACAAGATAATTGACGCTATTTTGGTTCAGCTACCGTTACCGGCTGGTTTTGATACGGACGGAATTATTAGGGCCATTGATAAAAATAAAGACGTTGACCGGTTTCATCCTCATAGTTTGGAGACTTTATTTAAAACCTGTGACCACTCCAATGTCCTGCCGCCTGTTTTTGAAGTTATCTTGGAAATATTAAAAGATATAGAGTGTAATTTAAAGGGTAAAAAAATTTGTCTTGTTTGTAATTCGGATATTTTTGGCAAGAGTTTGGCCAAAGTATTAACCTGCCGTCAGGCCGAGGTGGATATTGTTGGTTTTAATGACCGTCGGTCGGCGAATAAAACTAAACAGGCTGATATTTTAATAACCGCGGTTGGCCAGCCAAAATTTATAAAAAAGGAAATGATAAAAAAGGATGCGGTTATTATTGATATTGGCATAACCAAGCAGGGCAAAAAAGTATTGGGAGACGTTGATTTTGAGGATGTGAAAGGCAAAGCCGGTTTTATTACTCCGGTGCCGGGCGGAGTTGGACCCATGACCATAGCTATGCTTCTTAAAAATACTGTGGAGCTTTATAAGCAGAGACATAAATAATATGGTTGAAAATTTTGAAATAAAAACCGAAAAAAAAAGAAAAACGCCAGAACGATTAGAGGTTTACTTTGAAGCGCTTGATAATTTATTAAAGCAAATATCTCGGGAAATAAATAAAGAGGCGAGAGAATACCGGGAAGATGAACAGGGGTTAGTTGATGAAGATTGTAGAATAAAAATGGAAGCCTTTATCGGGGTTCATTCAGAAGATAAGATTAAAAGAGATAATCAATATATAGAAGACCAAAATAAAAGATTTGCTCCTAATTCCCAGCTTGAATCAGTCCAGACTTATTATAAAACTGACGCGCCGGATGAAATATTACAGAAATGGCAGGAAAACAAAAAGAAAAGTGATGGTTCATTAATGGAGATGGCGGTAAATAGCGTTTTTTACAAAATTTTAAAAGATAAATTTTTGGTTGTACGCGCTTCAACCTATGATGATTATCACAATGGTGTTGATAATATTTTGGTTGATAAGGAAAGCGGGCAGGTAATTTGCGCCTTTGATGAAATTAGAGTCGGTCCGTTTGAAAGTGATAAAAAAAATTTAGAGAAAAAATTTGCTAAAATAAAAAGCAAGTTAGAGAAAGGCGGCACTAAATTAGATTACGGCTTGACCTTTGTTAAAGACGAAGAAACTGATAAAATAAAATTAGAAAAAAGAGCGATAGAAAATTTGCCAATATTTTGGCTGGCTTTAAGCAAAGAGGATTTGGGCCAACTACTTTTAAATATGAATTATGACTTGGAAGTTGAGCCGAACGAAGTTGAAAAAGAAATATTTGATAAATTGATTTTTTTAATAGAAAAGCAAAAAGATATATTAACCACTACAAGAGTTAAAGATGAATTAAAAGAAAATTTAGAAGGCGTTGATGATGTTTTGACAAAAATTAAAAGTATTAGGAAAAAATTAAAATAAAGAAAAATTAATAGTTTTATTGTTACAAATTTATTTTTTTAAATCTTCTGATTATTTTGGAAGATTTTTTGGTTTGACAGAAGTTAATATTTTATCTATTATTTGATTAAGAAAAAGATTAAAAAGGAGGGCCTTGCCCTTTAAAATATAGAAAAATAAATAATCCGCAAAGACGATTGGAGGAAAAAATGAAAAATTTTATCCCACAAGAAGTAGTTGTTATTACAAATAGAGAAATAGTCCCGGACTCTGATTATTATTTATTGCGATTATATTGGCCAGGTCACGCGGAAATTCAACCCGGTCAATTTTTAACCATCCATACAGTTTGTGATGAATCAACGGCGGCGCGTCCTTTTGCTATTTTTGACTGGGACAAAGAAAGCGTTTATATTCTTTTTGGTAAGGTGGGGAAAAATACCGAATTTTATTCTAAGTTAAAAACCACTGACAAAATTATGGTGTCCGGCCCTAAAGGTAATCCAGTTCCTATTGACGATAGCTGTCAAAATTATATTCTGGTAGCTGGTGGTCGAGGGGTGGCCGGAATATATCCAGTAGCAAAAAAACTTCGGCGGATGGGGGGAGAGGTTACCGTGCTACTCGGGGCCCCAAAACCAACCCAGATTGTTTGCGTTGATATGTTCTATTCTTTGGGGTGCATGGTAAAAACCATAACTGATGTTGGCCCAGAAAAGACAGGTTTTGTGACTGCTCTGTTCAAGGAAGAGTTGAAGGCCGATTCGGGGAAATCAATTATTATTACTTGCGGTCCGGTTCCTATGTATAATGAAATTAACAACCTGATATCAGCCAGCGGCAACACCGGCTATGCGTTTTTAGAACAAATGATGACTTGTGGTGGTACCGGAGCCAGTAAATGTTGCGCTGTTTTTACTAATGACAGAAAAGTAAAGTATGTGTGTCAAGACGGACCGGCTTTTGAAATGTCGGAAGTTAACTGGAATGTTTTAATGAGGCCACATATTACCGTCCCGTTAAAAAGCTCTTCCAAAAAAGATAATTTTATGGAAGTAAGTCTTGGTGGAAGTTTGATTTTGTCCTCGCCTATAATTACAGCCTCCGGCACCTCGGATTACAAGTCAATTACAGATGGCCAGTTTGATCCTGCCAATGTTGGCGCTTTAGAGGTTAAAGGAATTATGTTTAAAGAGCGGTCAGGTAATCCTCCGCCCAGAACTTGCGAAATTAGAGGGGGTGCTATAAATACCATTGGTTTGGCTGGTAAAGGAATAAAACGATCTATTGACGAAGATATTCCCGAATGGCAGAAATTCAAAAAGCCGATTATCGTCAACATCGCCGGTGAGACTGTGGAGGAATTTGGTCAAGTCGCCAGCCGACTCAAGGATGAAAAAATCGCTGGCATAACAATTAATGCCTCCTGCCCCAATGTCAGGCAGAGAGATATTGCCTTTGGACTTGATCCGGGCCAAAGCGCGGCTGTTGTGAAAGCGGTTCGTCAAGCAGCGGGGAATATGTTTATTATTTTTAAAACTACTCCTATGGCCGGATTGGGAATTATGGATGTTATTAATGCCGTCATAGGCGCGGGGGCGGATGCTATTACTATAGCAAATACTTATTTGGCTATGGATTATGATATTTATACCCGTCGGCCTACTGTTTCCCGAAATTGGGGCGGTCAATCAGGGCCAATCAATTTTCATCAAATTCTTTATTTGGTGCGGCGCGCCTATTTAGCCCATCCGGAAGTTCCAATCATTATGTCAGGAGGAATCGACAGCGGTGAAAAAGCCATTAAGGCGCATCTGGCCGGGGCTTCCGCTATACAGATTGGGACAGCTACTTTTAACGATTATCAAGTGGTAAACAACATCTATGGTTTTTACCCCCAAATGTTGGCTCAATATGGAGTTAACAACGTTATGGATATTATCGGGCAGGGAGATGATTTTACTAAGGAAGAATTTGAGCAACAATAGGAGATTTTTCAGAAAATAAAACAAGACCGGCTTTGATCAAAGTGATCATTAGTCGGCCTTTTTATTTTTGAAAAATTTGTTGATTTTTAGAGTATTGGAAAGTATAGTCTGGAGCCTTTCCAGGGGTTTTCAACCATTCCGTTGTTGTAGTCGGTTTCATCCGGTTGTAACTCCCATTCGTATTCCACCAATTTTTTTGGCACTGGAATTTCAAAGAATTCGCTGGCGTTGAAAGAAAGCAATTGAGCTACCCTGGCTTCGGAAATTTTATGTTGAACCGCCAAGGTTACCATTGCCGGTACCATTTGCCGAACAGAAGGAAACCCCCCAGGAGGATTAACACTAAGCTTTTCTTTTTTTGTGTGCCAAGCATCATCCGTGCTAACAATAATCAGGGGATTGTCTTTTTGCAAAAGATTAATTAAGAATTGACGGTGTTCTGGACTGCGCAAACAATTAAAGCATTTGTAAAAAGCCGGGTTTAAGCCAGGCGCCCAATTTGTGCCACTATTGTCAAACCATAAATAATGAGAGCACAACTCAATTACTGCCGTTATTCCTGCGGTTTGAGCCCGGAGAATTAATTCCGCACTATCCCGGCAAGAAACATGGCAAAAATAAATTTTTACTCCCGGGACTAGATTGGCTATTTGAAGCACTTTTTTGTCATAGCTTACTTCGGCTTTAATCGGATTTCCCTTACAGGCGGCGATAATAACCGGATCATCACCATGGATTGCTATGGGCTTGTTGTATTTTGCCCCCAATTTCATAGCCTCTAAAATAGTTTTGTCACATATTACTCCAATTGTGCCAGTAGTTATGGTAGAACCGTCTTCTGCCTTGGGGTAAATTTTTAAACCAATTACGTCTTCATCTTGCAAAGCCAACTTGCATTCCAGAAGATCGTAATCCGTGACCCCAAACCAAACATATTGCTTGTGTGCTACCTGTAATTTTTTTTTGGCATGGGCTATTAAATTTTTGTAGGCCTGTAGCATAGGGATGCTGGTTATGGGCGGCTGGGTGTTAGGCATATATCCCAAAGTATTGATTAGCCCCAATCTGGCTTGGGTTAATATCTGCAAAACTGTCGCTTTGTGTCGTTGCGTGAAGCTTCGGCCGTGAACATGCATGTTTAAAATATATTCTGGAATCCTAAAGAATATTCTTTTTTGCATCTTTTTGTCCTCCGTTTTTAAGTTAAAAATGAGCGTATTTTTGCTATAAATTTTTATTTCTGTTAATCTTAAATTAGTTGATAAAATGTTTTTTGTCAATTTTATTTA
>CAYMCJ010000057.1:0-5786 GCA_964388985.1 uncultured Gammaproteobacteria bacterium
TCAAAACAAAACTTACTCCCCATTCCTTCACCTTTACTTTCCGCCCAAATTTTTCCCTTGTGCGCTTCTACCATTTCCCTGGCCACATAAAGCCCCAGGCCGGTTCCTTCCGTATGTATAACCGAGGTGCCCTGACCGCGAGAAAACTTTTTAAACAAATTGGACCTATCCGCCTCTCTAATTCCCATACCGCTGTCGGAAACGCAAAACCGCATTTTTTTACCAACCGCTTCCAGGCTAACGGTAAGACTGCCTTTTTTAGTATATTTGATGGCATTATCAATTAAATTCATCACCACCTGCCTAATTTTTAATAACAATTAATACATTTTCATCATTCCATCTTATTTGTTCTAAATTTTTAAAAGATTGACTTAATTTATCTTCAAATTGATATAATGACTGAACTAGCTCCTTTTTGCTATAGAGAGAAAAAGTAGAATAATGATTATTATTTACTTTATAAATAAGTGAATCTAAATCAGAGCACCTTTTATATACAAATTTTTTTATACATTTTATCTGCCAATTATTATTCTTCTTTATTTCTTTTTCCAAATCTTTAATTTCATAAAGTCGCTTCTCTTTTTCATTAAACAAAGGGAAAAAATTACCCCAAATATTCCGCGAGTTTTGCTCTCTTGTGCGAGTATAAATAAACAAATAACCACCTTTTTTAAGGACACGAGCGCTTTGATCTAAAAATATAGCTAAATCAAAATGATGGATAGCATTAAAAGTAAAAATAGCATCCAAAAAACTATCATTAAAAGACAATTGATTGGCCGAAGAATTTACTAAATTAAAATATTTTGATTTTTCTCGTAAATTTTTATACGCTTGTTTTAGCATCGCTTCATTAATGTCAACGCAATAAAGAAACAATCTATCACCGAAATATTTTAACAATTCAAGAGAATATCTCCCCGTACCACAACCAATATCAGCGGCTACTATTCTGGGTATATTAATTAATTGTTCTTTAATAAATAAAATAGGTTCTCTATCAGTCGTTCTTAATTTATCATAATCAAAACTAATATCCGAAAAATGTTTTTGCATTGCTATCATAATACTATTAGGTTTGGTCAGTACTTTATTAATTTATATCTAGTGGGCCGGGCTGGATTCGAACCAACGTAATCACAAGGATGCGAGATTTACAGTCTCGTGCATTTGACCACTCTGCCACCGACCCATTAATCAGTAAAAATAATTTTAACTTTTTAATATCTGCGGCACCAAAAACTATCATTTATAAAATTTTTCTAAAATTACCCTTTCTTCCCTTTTGAATAGTGGATCCTTTATTCACTTGATAATTAGCATCTTTTATCTTTTTCTTATTGACATAAATTGCCCCTTCTTTAATTAGGCGGCGGGCATTAGTTTTACTATCCGCTAAATTAGATTGAACCAAAATATCTACAATATTATATGAATTCACACGGCAGACAGGAACGTCATCTGGAATCTCCTTATTACGGATAACGGAGTTAAAATGCAACTCAGCACTACTCATACCTTTTGCGCTCCAATACATCTTTGTAATCTCTCTTGCCAATTCAAGCTTAATGTCTCTTGGGTTCACCTTGGAAGAATTAATTTGTTTTTGATATAATTCAATCTTTTTAGTCGCGATTCGTGTGCAATTAATCATAAATGGAATAATCATTTCATCTCTCATACTCATCACTTTCCCAAACATATTCTTTGGCTCATCTAATATATTTATTGTATTTCCCCAACTTGAACTCATTTTTCTTCCATCTAGTCCTAAAATTAAATTAGTCATTAAAATATTTTGGGGTTCTTGGTTATATTCCCTTTGCATTACTCTTCCAGCCAACAAATTAAACCGCTGATCTCTCCCGCCTATTTCCACATCAGATTTAATCGCGACTGAATCATACCCCTGCATTAAAGGGTATAATAGCTCTCTTAACGAAATTCTTTTACCTGCATTTAAACGTTTATCTATATTTTCGCGTCGTATAAATTCTGTTAAAGAAAAAAGATTAGCCTGCCGAGCAATTTCATGATATGTTAAGCCTTTTAACCATTGCGAATTATGATGTATTTCAATCTTCTTTATATCTAAAATTTTACCACACTGTTCTATATATGTTTTCATATTATTTTTTACTTCAATCTGAGACAACATGGGTCGCTCCGCGTCTTTGTCACTAGTATCGCCGATTGCTCCTGTAAAATCACCAATAACCAAAACAATTTTATGCCCCATATCCTGAAAATCTTTCAATTTAAGTAAAGGAACGGATCGCCCAAGGTGAATATTAGGACTAGTTGGATCAATTCCAAGCTTTATGCGCAATTGCTTACCTGATAATAATTTTTGTCTTAACTCTTCATATTCAATAACTTCACAAACACTTCTATCTAAAATTTCTTTTATTTTCATTCGCATAGTTTTAAAATGATATAATCAATGTCTATAATAACTTCTTATATTTTCGCTCTAATTCTAAAAATCGCTTTATGGCAAAACCAATTTTCCGTTGATTGACATTTATTATATAAAAAGATAAGATGGAGAGTAAATGTCTTAGCGCATACAAATAAATTAACCTCATTTTGTCTTCCGAAAAATTATCAAGATATTTTAAATGCTTCTTTGATATATTATCTTTCGCTATTATTATACCAATATCATATGCTGGATCTCCTGCAAAACAATTCTGTAAATCAAGTGAGTATAACTTTTCATCATTAGTAATTATAAAATTATAATAATTATAATCACCGTATAGCAATCTTGACTCGTCTAATTTAAATTGAAATTTTGATAACTCGCTAAAAACATAATTTATATCCACATCATGACTAATAATTAATTCTCTACATGTATCTATATTTTCTAATTTCATTAAAAAATCTATCCATTTTTTATTCCTGCCAATAAAATGACTATCAAGCCACCCGAAACCGCACATTTTTATTGAGTGAATTATATTATAACTATTAAATATATTCTTATAAAATTTGACTTTATTATTATGGAAGAAAAAATTTTTACCTGATATATATTCAAGAATTAATATTTCATGTTGCGGAATTATATTATTATTTTTATCAAAATAACTTATTACCGCAGGCACAATTCCACCTTTTTTTGTAATATTTCTTAATGCCCAAGCCTCTCTTCTGAGTGAATTTTCATACCAAAGTGGGGAAATTTTGCAAAAATATTTTTTTCTCTGAGCTATTATTCTATAATTCCGATTAACGTTTCCAAATGGAATTTTCTCTATTTTTATTAATTTTTCAGAAAAAATATAATTTAATCTGCCGGAAAAAACTAACTTGTCAACCGCTAAAAATCCTGTTTTACTATAATCTGTCTCTAAATCCATAAGATTCATACTTTAACAAAATCATTGCTCTTATGCTATCAACTTCAATATAACTGATACTTATTTTTTAACAAACCTTGAGTTAAAATCGGTATGCTATAAAGTTGATTGTCCACAAATTTTTTTAATCCCCTTTCATCACCGAAAGACGCTGGAACGACTAGATTAATAATCCAAGGCTCTAATAAATTATGCCCTGTTTGACTCACTAAATAAACACTATTAGCAATTTTGTATTTTTTATAAATATTTTTAGAAATCTCCTGAGCTGCTACATTGTATAGTTTACCAATATGATAAACCGGATTTTTTCCACACGCACCTTCCATACTTGTCGGGCGCAATAAAGATATTAAACCGTTTATCCTATTACCTCTTCCAACTAAACCCTCATCTCCACTTTCAATAGATGACCCTGTCGCAGTTAAATATAAATCACATGTTTTATAATCATCACGTGTATTTATATCTAATTTAAATTCAACAACACTAGGATTATGCTTATCAGCAATTGACTTAATAATTCTCTTTACCTTATTTAGATTAGATTTATATTTTTGTAAATTTTTTACATAGTTGGCAATCTGGGGCACACAAATTGTCATATGGTAATTATTCTTTTTGCGAAAAGACATTATTTTAATATCTGAACCAATCCAATAATTCTTTTTGCGAAAACTATTTGAATTTAAATAATTCTCGATTTTCAATACTAACAATTCAAGATTAGAATATGGCGCATACCCCACTCCTAACGAAGTATCATTAGCGCGAGGATTATTTAATTCATCTAAGTCATCAATTCCTCTTGGCTCAAAGAAAAAATGCCTTGTATTTTTTACAGATGCTTTTCCATAAAGTTTACCAGGGCTACTTTGACTACTTAAATTATAATGTATACATAAGTCATTATTGACATCTATTATGGGTAGTTTCCTCTTAAAAAAAATTTTCGTCCATTTAGTTAATAGTTTCCTTACCGGAATTTGCTTTCCAGCAAAACTTGTCGATACGCGCCCATTAAGAAGCACTCTGATTGGGTTTACTAAATACCCCTTGCCAAAGGCAACATAAGAAGAACCGCCAAGCAAACCCACTTTATCAAAATTGTGATGAAGAATGGCACCAAAATTATTTAAAGTAAAACGAGAATATTCTACCGATAATTTTTCTGCTAAGGCATCGGCTATGGTATCTGGATGACCCACGCCTTTTCTTTCTACAAATTCAAAATCTGAAGTTGTTATAAAATTTTTACTTTTCGAAATGATTATATTTCGCATAATAAAATTTTATTAATAATTCAACCTAAATATTCTTCTTTGTAAATAACTATATCTAACCGTTCTCATTTTGTCAATCAACGTCACATTGCACACACCCCTCCTAAATTTTTATTCTTTTGCATTCTCTCATGGGCTTATCCTAAGCTTTAAAAATAAATTTTAAAAAATTGTAATTTCCTATAATTATTGTCATCATAAAATCAATAATTTTTTAGAGATATAATTAAATTTATAAATTAATAACACTCTGCGGTCTCTGCCACAGGGAATTTTACTATTTCACCGGCAATTCAAAACAAAACTTACTCCCCATTCCTTCACCTTTACTTTCCGCCCAAATTTTTCCCTTGTGCGCTTCTACCATTTCCCTGGCGACATAAAGTCCCAGACCGGTTCCTTCCGTATGTATAACCGAGATGCCCTTGCCGCGCGAAAATTTCTTAAATAAATTCGGCAAATACTCTTTGTTAATGCCAATGCCGCTGTCCGATACGCAAAACCGCATTTTTTTACCAACCGCTTCCAAGCTAACGGTAAGACTACCTTTTTTAGTATATTTGATAGCATTATCAATTAAATTCATAACCACCTGTCTAATTTTTTCTTCATCAATTCTTATTTTTGGCAATGGCTTGGCCGGCTTTCTATAATTTAATTTTAAACCTTTTTTCTTAACATTCCCCAACAACTCCTCGATGACGCTATCAACGATTTCTTCCAGTTGCATGACTTCGTAATCAAATTGCAGCCTCCCGGATTCAATGCGGGAAATATTTAATAAATTTTCCACCAGTTGGATTAATCTTTCGTTGGAATCATAAACTTTATCAAGCGAATCGGCTTCTTCCGGCGTCAAGGCGCCGAAGCTTCCTTCCAACATCATGGAAATATAACCCTTAATAACGGTCAGAGGCGTTCTTAACTGATGCGAGGCAATGGAAATAAACTCGCTCTTGGCCGCGTCTAATTTTTTTAACTCCTGATTGGCTTTTTTAAGCTCATGAGTGGCTTTTTCAACCTCGTCTCTTAACCGGACATTAAAATCCAAAGTGGCTTCGTACTGCAAGGCATGGTCAATTGACATAGCGGCAAAAGCGCCAATGGTTTTTAAAACCTGCAAATCCTC
>CAYMCJ010000058.1:0-5519 GCA_964388985.1 uncultured Gammaproteobacteria bacterium
GGGAAGATGTTGGCAAATCCGGAGAAACAGTCGGCGATGCCACAGTAAATTACTTTGATCATTTAGAAGAGGAAGACAAGGCAGTGTTGTCAAGATATAAAAGAATTATTTTGCAATAAAATTATGCCAGTTTTAGAAATAGAAATGCCAAAATTAAAAGAATTGCTATTTAATTTCAAGAGATATTCTGCCATTTCAGAAAAGTGGGTGCAGAAAGCAATCGAAGCGTCGGCCGCTGAACTGCATAAAGCGGCAAACCGGCAAAATGTGCCGTGGAGAACAGGACGACTGGTGCAATCGTTTCAGGTGGCGATTGGAAGATTATTTGCTAAGGTTTGGCCAACGGCAAGATATGCCAGATTTGTATATTTTGGCACAAAAAAACATGAGATCCTGCCGAAAATAAAAAAAGCTCTTTATTGGGAGGGGGCCGAGCATCCGGTAGGGCGAGTTATGCATCCAGGGCAAAAAGAAAACAGGTTTTTGGAAAGAATGATAAAAGCCGCCAATCCCAACATTGCAAAACATTTTAAACAAGCCGGAGACAATATCACAAAAGAAATAGCAAACATATGAGTTTAGTATTAATCCACGCAGCAGTAAAAGCTAAATTAAAAAGCTTAAAGCCCGCAACCTTGAAAGAGGTTTACGCCAACAAGATAAATCCTTTAGAAAAAGAATTCGCCGATTTTCCGGTGGCTGAATTAATTGAGAGCGGAAACGAAGCGGATTATTTATCAACTAAAGAAAACATGAGAGTTTATCCGTTTGAAATTTATCTCTATCAGGAAATTGAAAAGGCAGGAGGAACGGACGAGGCATATGGAATTTTGCGAAGCGCAGTTGATACGATTTTAGATGCCTTTGACAATGACCAAAGTTTAGGAGGATCCGCTGATTGGGTGGCTCCGGCAATGTCAGGTTTCACTGATTTTGCCAGAAGGGACAAAACGATTGCAGTTGCAATTGTAAATTTAAAAATCCATAAAACAAAAAATTTAATATAAAAAATTATGCAAAAACAATACAGCGATAAATCCATAAAATCAGCAGAAAATAAAAAGGTCGAGGAAAACTTCTTTTTTCCGCCGCAAGACGGATGCCCAGAATTCAATTGCACAGCGTCTTGCTTAACGGAGGCGGAAGGAAAATACAAAGAGTTTAAAGAAAATAACAAATAAATTTCATGACAAAAGCAATTGGACGATTAGTAAATTTAGGAATCGGCAAAGAGGGAACTCGAGGCACAGCAGTTTCGCCCACTTATTGGCTGTTTAAAACAGAATTGAATTATCAGGAAAAATTTGAGCAGACAATTGATGAAGCTTCAGTTGGAGTTATCGCTGATGCTATTGACGCTCAAATAACCAAAAAATGGGCCGAGGGTTCTTTCGGCGGAGATATCAAGGATAAAAGCATAGGATTAATATTTTTATCTTTATTTGGATCAGTTAGCTCGGCTTTGCATGCCGGCGAATCTGTTGTTTACGACCACACGTTTAGCCTGGGAAATTCTGCTCAGCATCAGTCGCTGACTTTGGGAATTGATGACCCGTGGCAGGATTATCAGTTTGCTTTGGCAATGATTGAGAACCTGGAAATAAAATACGAAAGAGGAAAGTTTGTTGCTTTTACTGCGAACTTCAAATCAAAGAAGGGTGCGACAGCCACATTGACCGCAACTTACACAACTGAAAATTCATTTCGGCCACAGGATTTTATTTTCAAAATTGCGGCGAACTTAGCAGGTCTCACCGGAGCCACGGCAACTGTAATTAAATCAGCCACCTTGAAATTTGAGAAAAACTTAGAGATTGATGATGTCTTGGGTTCAGTGGACCCGGCAGACATTCTAAATAAGCAGTTTGTTTGCACGGGAACCATTGAGGCGTTGTTTGAAGACGAGGCGACATTCAAAACAGCGACCTTGGGTGATACAGCAAAGGCATTGAGGTTTGATATAAAAAATACTTCCGTGGCTATCGGCACAGGGGCTAATCCAGAATTGCAGATTGATTTAGCAAAAATAAAATTCAGCGAAATAACAAGAGCCACGCCGATCGGCGACTTGGTAAAACAAACACTTGGATTTAAAGCATTTTATTCGTTAAGCGATAGTAAAATGTTTTCAGTAATTTTAACTAATTTAGCAGGTTCTTATTAACATGGAAAGAGAAACAAAAAAAATTACCACTCCTTCGGGAAAGGTTGTGGAATTAAAAACATATTTAACCGCCGGCGAAGCAAAGGAATTGAGCTTAGTGTTTCTGAAAGGGATGAAGCTAGACTATGATCCGGAAACACAAAAATCAACAGTAAAAGATATGTCTGGCCAGTTGATGAACGAAGCAGAAAATAGAGCAATTGAACTGGTTGTGGTTTCGTTTGACGAATCAAATGAAAATATATTGGGCAGATTGTTAGAATTAAAAAACACAGAGTTCTCTTTTATCATGGATGAGATAAATAAAATTACAAAGCCGGATGCAGGAAAAAAAACGAAATAATCTATCAATATGAAAGATATTTAGGCCTTGGCGAAGGATCAGTGCCCGAGGAAATTATAATCGTAGAAATTTGCGAGAAGTTTGGCTGGGATTATTATCAATTTTTACAACAGCCAATTTGGTTTATTGAATTGATAATAGAAAAAAATAAAGCAGAAGCAAGAGAATTGAAAAGACGAGAAAAAAATAGTTAAAAATTATGGCAGACGCTCAATCAACATTAGAAATATTGGTTAAGTTAAAGGATGAAGCCACTCAACAGATGAGCAGGTTGGCTGATGAAATGAAGGGACTTGATACGGGATTTAAAAATGTCGGTTGGTCAGCCGGTGTTTTCGCCGGCGCTTTGGGAGCAATGGCAGGGGCAACTATTTGGGCGGCTATTAATTCGTTTGGAGAAAGCGAAGTGCAAATGGCAAGGTTCGACGCAATGATTAAAACTTTGCCGCCAGGATTGCAACAATACAGGGATGAATTATTGAAAGCGGCTGACGGGGCTATAAATTTTGGCTTTGATAACGAAAGCGCGGCAGTAAGCTTGGCGAGACTCTTACAAACAACAGGAAATATTGATTTTACAATGACAGCGTTCGGAGTGGCAATGGATTTGGCAAGGTTTAAAGGGATCGGACTAGAGGATGCGGCTCAGGCTTTAATATTGGCTTTTCAGGGAAATGTCCGCCTGCTAAAGCAACTGGGAATTGATGTGGATGAGCATGCTTCAAAAGAAACTATTTTAGCGAGCGTTATGCAAAAGGTTCAAGGCCAGGCCCAAGCTTATGCCGACACCCAAAAGGGTGCTACAGAGGTTTTAAAGGGGTACCTTCAAGAGTTAATGGAGGCAATAGGGCAAAACCTAGGGTTTCGGGAAACAGTGATGAATGTGAGGGATATGGTGGTTGGCTGGGTAACGGATCAAGGGGGATTAAACAATATTCTGCAAAAATATCAGGGATTATTAATAGCTATAGCTTCGGTTTTAATAGGCGTGTTTGTGACTGGAATTATAGTCGCAGTTGCGGCCGCATTAACAATGCTCGGGCCTTTCGGCTTAATTCTGGCGGTCGGCGGGGCATTGGCCGCATGGATCGTTACTTTTGCCCTGGCTTGGAACTTATACTGGCAAGATATAAAGAATTCATTTTGGAAGGTGGTTGATTGGATAGTAGAAAAGTTCAATTGGTTAAAAGACAGCTTGTCGCAAATTGCAGATTGGATTGGAAATAAAATTAAAGGAATGGTTGACGCTGTGGCAAATGTTGCAAACAAAGTCAGTTCTCCTATTTCAAGCGCAGGGCAGAAAGTCGGCAATTTCTTAGGAAACATTTGGCCGTTTCAATCCGGAGGTATAGTAACGAGGCCGACGCTGGGATTAGTTGCCGAATCGGGTCCGGAGGCGATAGTCCCGCTTAACAGACTTGGCGGATTAGGATGCTCAGCAGTTTTGAATGTTTATTTACAAGGAGATTTTTTTACCGAGGAAGAGGCGGCTGAAAGATGGGCGAATAATATCGCAAGGATTATAAAATATCAGTTAAGAATTTAAAAAATGATTGTTGTAAAAGTTAACAATACAGACATATCAAGTTGGGTTGATTGGAAATCTTTTGAAAAGGTTGAAGTTTTAACAAAAGAAGTAGACAGACTGCAATTTGATATTAAAAAAATCGGAGCGAGAACTGCTCCGGCGCTAGGCGATCAAATAGATGTGTTTTTAGATTCAGACAAAATATTTTCAGGAATCGCAACAGAGGTTTCGGAAAACATTAAGGGTGGAGTTTTAATCAGCTGGCAAATCAAGTGCAAGGATTGGACGCAAACATTAGACAGGAAGCTGGTGATAAAAAGTTACACAAACCAAACAGCAGAAGCGATTGTGCAGGATATTGTTTCAATTTACTGCTTGGGGTTTACGGCAAATAATGTTGTGGCCCCGATAGTCATTGATTCAATTCAATTTAATTATGAGCAGGTTTCAAAATGTCTTCAACAGCTGGCAGATTTACTGGATTATGACTGGTACGTTGATTACGACAAGGACGTTCATTTCTTTTCTGAGGAGCAGAATACGGCGCCCTTTCAATTGAGCGATATATCCGGCAATTACTCATTTAGGACTTTGGAGATAAATAAAAATATATTGCAGATTAAAAATAAAGTTTATGTGCGGGGCGGTGAAAGAAAAGGGGACTTGGGTATTTTTTCTTTTGTCGCTGATGGCCAGCAGAAAACTTTTAATCTTCCTTATTCGCTGGACGAAATAACAGTAAAGAAAGGCGGAGTCGCACAAAGCATTGGCACTGATTTTCAAACAGATCCTGCAACTGTTAACTGTTTATATAATTTCAACGAAAAGGTAATTAAATTCAGAGATGATAACAAGCCAGGATCCGGAGTAGCGGTTGAAATCTCAGGCAAGCCATGGATTCCAATAATTAAACTGGTTCGCAACATTCAAAGCATCGCCAGCTATGGAGAATACGAATTTGCGATTATTGACAAATCAATCAAATCAGACGGAGAAGCGATTAACAGAGGAAAGGCGGCATTAAGGAAATATGCAGAAACAGTTTTTGAAGCGTCTTTTAAAACAAACAAAAGCGGATTAAGGAGCGGCCAGAGAATCAGGGTGCAATCTGATATTCGGGGGATAGATAAGTGGTTCATGATTAATAGAATCATTTCAAAGACAAGAAAATCTGATGACTTTGAATATGAAGTATTTCTAATCGCCTCTGGCAGTGTCACCTTTGTCGACATGATGACTTGGCTGTTGGAAAAAGACAAAAAGAATATTGAGATTTCAACTGACGAAATTTTAGACAAAATAGCATCATTTGAAGATACGTTCGGAATTTTTACCGAGCAAACACCAACATTTTCTATACAGGCGCCTCCGTGGTATGTGTCGCCGGGAACGCCAACTGGATATGTCAGCTTTTGCCAGTGTAGCTAATATGAAAGATTTATTCCCACAATTTAAACCGAGCAAGATAAAAATAACGATTAGAA
>CAYMCJ010000059.1:0-5299 GCA_964388985.1 uncultured Gammaproteobacteria bacterium
TCGGCTACAACTTCCTCACCGTCAAAAAGCACGGCTTTCATATTGGTGCCGCCCACATCTATACCAATTGTATAATGCCTTTCAATTTTTTTCATATTTTGTAAAATTATCAATAACCAATATTCAATATTCATTCAACTTTCAATATTCAATTGAATATTAATTTATTAAATATTGAATAAATGTTTAGTGTTGAATATTTGATTATAAATATTCATTTGGAATTTTGTTATTGATTATTAAACAACTTGCGAGCTTCTTCCCACATCTCCGCTCTTCCCTGTTCACGTTCCCAATACCACCATTCCGCTCCCCAGAGATAAAATTCATTAAAGCCGGTTTTGTTTGAAAACTCAATGATTTCCTTAAATTTTTTTAAATTCATTGTCCGGTCCCTTTCTTCTCGGCTTAAATTTTGATACGGTTCCGGGCCCCAGGGCTCGGCCTGTAATTCAATTACTATCCATTTTTGGGGGTCGGCGAACAGGCTAGCTATATTTTTTTTAAATCTAAAAAAACCCGGAGTTATGGGATAATGAACATATCTTTTTAAAACCTTGGAATAAGTGTCCCGGTACATGGTTATCCCGAAAATATTTGCTCTTTTAGCGGCCGGAATCCAGGTTGAAAGCTCGCCTGAATCCGTAATAATTATCGGGCGTTTATCAAATTCGCGCACCAATGAAATTTCAGAATCTAAAAATTTTTTGTCAAGTTTCGGGCAGTCGCCAAAATGGGAAAGAAACGGCTCGTTTTCAACCTGCCAGCTGGTAATATTTTTATTATTTTTGTATCTCTCAATTGTTTTCTGTATATATTCCAATATTTTTTTATTTATTTCAGCGGTTGACAAGTTTTTTGTCCAGTTTGGGAAATGGCATTCGGGCCAGCGCGGCAGGCGTCCTCCGACCGCTAAAATAATTTCAATATTTCGCCGGCCGGCTTCATTAATCTGCCAGTCCAGGTCGTTCCAGTTAAATACATTGTCGCCGGATTCAATTTCGTCCCAGTAAGCCGGAAGCCTTATCTTTTTAATTTTTAAATCATCTAAAATAGATAAATAGGTTTTTTGCCAATCCAGTCCCAAGCTGACGGTCTGCTTTTTTGAAAAAGTGAGGCCGTATTCAAGTTCGTCTTTATCATAAATATGGCCGCGGCTTAATAAAAATATAGCGAACAGGAAAAATATTACAAATAGAAATAAAAATTTAATTCGTTTTAATGTTTTAAACATGATGGTTAAGTAAGAAGTAGAAAGCAAGGAGTGGATTGGGGTATTAGAATATTAGTAATTTTTATGACACATCCAGACCCAGCCCCCGGTCGTAACGTCAATAACACAATCGGAGATATAGGTTGTGATAGCATAAGCGGATAAAATTATTACCAAACCAATGATGGCGGTTTTGATTTGTGACAGGGCTTCTTTTATTTTTTCTTCATTGCCCATTGAAGTCATATATTTAAAACCGGCCAAAATAAGCAAGGCCACAAAAATAATCGCCAAAAAGCCAAGAAATATTTTAATAATATTAACAGCGATTTGCTTAATGTCATTTTTTGGGGTATCGCCTCCATAGGCGTCTGTCCCAATTTTATCCAGGCCGGATTGTTTCTGCAGGTCCCATAATTTGCTGTTAGCCGCATTGCAGGTTTCGGAAGAGGGCTGTATTAGTGTAAAGTAGGCTGAAAATAATAATAACAACAAGGCAAAAATAATAATTTGTTTTTTAGTTGTTTTCATATAATTTGTGTTATAATTATAGTATAATTTAATAATTTAAAATTAGTATTTAAACGCTCTGAATATTATTAATTTAATATTGTTATTAATTAAAAATATTTGGAGCGTTTGAATATATTTAGGTTTGGATTATATATTATATTATAGCAAAATTAGTTAAAATTAAATAGTTTTTATGCGATTATATACTAAGGTGGCCTACAATACAATAATTCAGATTGTTGGCAAATTTATTTCTACGGTTCTGGGAGTTGTCGCTATTGCGATAATGGCGCGTTATTTAGGTCAGGCCGGTTTTGGAGAATATACTACAATTATTACTTTTTTGTCATTTTTCGGGATTATTGCCGACTTGGGATTAACCTTGGTGACCGTCCAGATGATCAGCCGTCCGGGAGTAGATGAGAATAAAGTGTTAAATAATCTTTTTAGCCTGCGGCTGGTAACGGCTATTGTTTTTTTAGGTTTGGCGCCGTTAATAATTGTTTTTTTTCCTTACAGTATTTTAGTTAAAACAGGCGTGCTGATTACTTCTCTGTCTTTTTTGTGTATTGCCTTGAACCAGATTTTAGTGGGATTATTCCAGAAAAAGTTGAGAATGGACAAGGTGGCAATTGCCGAGGTAATAGGCCGCGTTATTTTAATAATTGGCGTAATACTTTCAGTCAAATTAAATTATGGCCTGTTGGGAATAATGACAGCCACCGTAATAGCCAGTCTAATTAATTTTATTCTCCATTTTGTATTTTCCCGGGCTTTTGTTCGGATTAAGTTGCGGTTTGACTTTGGCTTATGGAAGAACATTATTAGCAAATCATGGCCGCTGGCCATAACAATTGTTTTTAATTTAATTTATCTTAGGGCGGACACATTAATTTTATCGTTAATAAAATCCCAATCCGAGGTAGGGATTTACGGCGCCGCTTATAAAGTAATTGACGTTTTAATCACTTTGCCTTTTATGTTTGCCGGAATTATATTGCCTATTTTAACATTAAGCTGGATGAAAAAAAATGTTATTCAATTTAAAAAAATTTTGCAGAAATCTTTTGATTTTATGGTTATTTTGGCTTTGCCGATGATAGTTGGAACACAATTTGTCGCCAATGAGGTTATGACAATGGTGGCTGGCAAAGAGTTTAATATTTCCGGGTCCGTGCTTAAAATATTAATTATAGCCACCGGAGCTATTTTTCTTGGTTGTATGTTTTCTCACGCCATTATTGCTTTGGGTAAGCAGAAAAAAATTATTGGTGCCTATATTTTTACGAGTCTAACGGCTTTGGCCGGGTACTTATTTTTTATACCAAAATTTTCATATATTGGCGCGGCCTGGGTGACAATTTACAGCGAGGTAATCATTGCCTTGGCGGCGGTTTATTATGTCTGGAAATATTCCAGATTTTTGCCGAATTTTAAAGTTTTTGTCAGAGCCCTGGCGGCCACGGCCGTTATGGCGACGGTATTGTATATTATTCCCTTTTCGTTTTATAGTTCAATAACCGGATTGATAATTTTTTTGGGCATTGGCAGTTTAGTGTATTTTAGCTTCCTTTATTTATTTGAGGGAATAACCAAAAATGATATAATAAATTTATTAAATAAAGATTAAAATCATGGCCGACCGAAATATTTTAATTATAAATTCATGTTCCAAAAAGAAAGGACCATTGACCGATGTTTTTAAAGAGCTGGAAAAGGATGGTTATATTTTTAATTGGTTGTTTTCTAAAAAAAATATTTATTTTGGACCAAGGCCCAATGGAATTTTTAAGCTGGTAGTATTTATTATTCTGTGGCCGTTTTTATCGTTTTATCAATTATTTTTTTTAATGTTTAAAAAAAATAAAACCAGGGCGATAATATGCTTTGGCTGGAATGAAAAAATAATATTTACACCTTTAGCCAGATTGTTGGGAATAAAGATGATTTGGCTTGAATATCCCGACGCGGATTACAGGGACAAATCAAATTTTTTTGTTTTTCTTTACAGATTTTGTTCCCGCTGGGCAACCATTGTCGTTTTTATAAATATTTCAAAACTTTTTTTAAAGCAGATTAATATTGACCAAGGCAATATAAAGGTTATTCCTCTGGGGATAAAATTAGACAAATACGGCCGCCAGGATACAATTTTTTCCAGTTTAGCCAGAACAGAACATTTAAAATTCAACCGTAAATATTTTACAATCGGGGCCACTTCCAATTTTAGAGACCCAAGGCAAATTGAAAGTTTATTTCAAGCAGTCAAAATATGTTTGTTGGTTATTCCCAATCTCCAGCTTATTATTATTGGCGACGGGCCGGAAAGAAAGAATTTAAACTGGCTGGCGAAAAAAATGGAAATTAATAATATTGTTTGGTTTGTGGGGGAATCGGCTGAAAGCGGCCAAGCGGCTTATTTTAAAAAATGGTTTGACAGTTTTGATGTTTTTATTACCGCCTGCCGGTTGGCCAGACTTTTTGATTTGAAGATGACTTTAATAGCCATGGCCAGCGGATTGTCGGTAATTGGGTTTAAAAATATGGGGTTTGAGGATATTATCAGGGAGAAAACAGGCTTGTTAATAGAGTCTAATAATAACGAAATATTGGCCCGTGAAATTATAGAATTATATAAAAACAGCCGGTTGAGAATAAATTTAGGCAAAAATGCCAGAGAGCAGGTTGACAAAAATTATAATATTGATAAGATGATAGAAAAATTTGCTGAAATATTGGATTAATTGGTTAAGAACAGGGAGCTTAGCAAACGTTTTCTTTTTTAGAAGGCGTTATTTTTTTGTGATATAATTAATTGTATGAATAAATTAAAAATTACCAGTGAACAAGCCGGGCAACGTTTGGATAAATTTTTGTCCGACATTTATAAGGAAATTTCGCGGAGTAAGATTCAAAAATTAATTAAAAGTGAAAATATTTTTGTTAATGATAAAAAAATATTAACGCATTATTTTTTAAAGTTGGGCGATATTGTCAGCGTGAATTTTTATTTTAAAGAAGATGCGGGAATCCCTTTGGCTGATTTTTTATTTTGGCAGGATAAAATCAGAATTGTCGCCGAGACTGATGAATATTTAGTAATTAATAAACCCAGCGGCTTGATAGTCCACGGCGCCGAGCATATTAAAGATTATACTTTAGCTGATTGGCTTATAAAGAAATATTCAAAGATTAAAAAAGTCGGCGAGGATTCGGCTCGTCCCGGGATTGTTCATCGGCTGGACAAGGAAGTCAGCGGGTTGATGGTGGTTGCCAAAACCCAGGATTCTTTTAATAATTTAAAAGAACAGTTTCAAAAAAGAAAAATAAAAAAAGAATATATTGCCTTGGCATATGGGAAGATTGAAAAGGATGAAGACGAAATAAATTTTCCAATCAAGCGCTCAGGCAATGGCTATAAAATGGTGGCGGTGCCAACGGCGGTTGAAAAATCAAGGACCGCCGTTACTGAATTTGAAATTATAAAAAAGTTTATTAATTATACTTTGCTAAAAGTTAAAATTAAGACTGGCCGTACTCATCAGATTCGGGTGCATCTGTTAGCTTACGGCC
>CAYMCJ010000060.1:0-5146 GCA_964388985.1 uncultured Gammaproteobacteria bacterium
AAAAAATATGAAATTTCCACCATACCTTGATTATTTGAAAAATCTGAACATTGTCTGGTTTAATCCTTGTTGGGGTTATTATGGCTTTTGGAAAAGGTTGGCTGAATTTCGACAGGAGCACGGATTGGATTTTCAGGCCGCATGGTTGAATAGAGGCATGAAAAGAAACAAAGAATTATATGCAACGGCCCTGTTGTCTTTATCTATGCAACAAGATGCTCCGACAAAGCATGGCTGGTGGTTTACCAAACTACCGGATCGTGATCCGCCAGACGGAATCATAGGAACTATCGTAGAGAGTCAAAACGGAAATATTATAAATGTGCGCGAGGTGGAAGTTGTTGAATATTTTGGTGGGCAGCTGTTGGATACTTTAAATAATAAAATAAAAAATAAATTATATGAGCCAAACACCGCATTAGTTTGTTTATTATCGCCAAATACTACCGAGTTGTTTAATCTAAAAGATTTATCACAACAAATTCAAAAAATTAAGTTTCCGTTAACATATATTTTTGCAGTATTTCACGGTTTTGAAATAGCATCATTGCCGAAAGGACCGGCTCCGGAGGATTTGGCAAAGATAACTCTTGTTCAACTTGCGCCAAAATATGTTGTTGTCAATTTTTCTCCGCACATCTCTTGCAAGGCATGGCTTGCTGAAAAAGAGCAGTCCTGGATTAAGTTTACGGGAAGAGGCAGAAGTACTGTTTTAGAAAAAGTTATAGTAGATACTGCGCCAAAACTTTTTAATTGATAGACATTTTCGTTATGTCGCAGTCCCTTGAAGCGTCGGGGAGACTGCGACTCGGCAAAAGACGGTATAATTTGCCGTCTTTTTTGTGGGAGATATCGGCCATTTTGCACCAAATTGGCCGACTATTTGTTTAAGGGTTTTTGCTCCGCAGCAGTCTCCGCCAGGGACCGCTGCAAATTTTACGGTATTTTATGATATAATTAGATATATGGCGAGCAGAGGAACATTGTTTATTTTGATATTGATTTAGTTAATTTTTAATTCCATCATTGCCGCGGCAGTCCCTTTACATGTGTCTTTTAGGAGGCCGTCGGGGAACAAAAAAAATAAAATTATGGCGGAAAAGAATAAAAAAGTAATTGCGGCGATGTCGGGCGGGCTTGATTCAAGCGCGGCTGCTTTTTTGCTCAAAAAGCAGGGTTATGAAGTTATGGGGGTTTTTATGAGGCTGGGTTTTGGCGACAATGAGGGGGAAAACGCGGCCCGCCGGGTTTGCCAAAAATTAGGCATAAAATTTTATCCCTTAAATTTAGCCTCTAAATTTAAGAAAGAAATTATTGATTATTTTTTAAAGAGTTACGAGAAAGGCTTAACGCCCAACCCTTGCGTTAAATGCAATAAAATAATTAAGTTCAAGGAATTGTTTAAAAAAGCCAGGGAATTAGGGGCGGATTATATTGCGACTGGACACTATGCGCAAAAACACGAAAACAAAAATATTTTTAAATTGTTTTGCGGGGAGGATGAGGGCAAGGACCAGAGTTATTTTTTATATAATTTAACTCAAGGGAGGTTAAAGCATATTTTATTTCCTTTGGGTAAATACAAAAAAGACGAAGTCAGAAAAATAGCCGACCGGGCCGGCTTGTCTTATTTAAAAAAAGAAAGCCAGGATGTCTGCTTTTTAGCCGGCGACCATAATGATTTTTTAAAAGACAATTTAAAATTAAAGCCGGGGGAAATTAAAACTTTAGCCAACCAAATCGTGGGTCAGCACCAGGGCCTGCCTTTGTATACCATCGGGCAGAGAAAAGGCGTGGAAATCGGCGGAACCGGCCCTTATTACGTGGCTGAATGCGATTATAAGACAAATATTTTATGGGTGGTAAAAAAGGGCGATGATCCGGCCTTGTATAAAGATGAGCTGATAGCGCGGGACGTAAACTGGATAAGCGGCATTGAGCCGAAATTGCCTTTGACCTGCCTGGTCGCCATCAGATACGGGCATAAGCCAACAAAATGCAAAATTCAAAAATCAAAAGGCAAAATTAATGAATATTTAATTAAATTTGAAAAGCCGCAACGGGCCATAACCCCGGGGCAGAGCGTTGTTTTCTACTTGCCTCGCCGAAGCAAGGCGAAGGAGGGTAATGAAAATGAAGTTTTGGGCGGGGGAGTGATAGGGAATTGTGAATTATGAATAAAGAATTATGAATAAAGGGGGATTGACTTTTTTGGTAATAACTGATAGTTTGTTTTGATGGTCATTAATATAAGCAGAATAACAAAAGGAGGAAGTGTAACTATAGAGTTGATTAACTTTTAGCAGAAGGGAGGTGAAGAAATGGCTAGTTTTACTCATGACGCAGAAAAACATCAAGTCACTATCATTCAGACGCACGGCGGAGAGCTTAGTGCTCTCAAAAAATTTGCCAAAGGAATTGACGGCAAGACAATTTCTGACGTAACGATTGGGGACCATCCCGATGATGTGGACGGGGAACAATCACCGCGAAAAGTGGTTATGTTCAATTATGGATAAAGGAGACGGCAATCCAATTAATTCGCCTCAACAAAAGATTAAGTTGAGGCTTTTTTATTTTTTAAAATAAAAAGGCCGCTAACTTGTGAAGTTACGGCTGGTTTTGGTTTCTTTTATTTTTCAAATTCTTGGAAAAAATTACCTAATTTTTGCCATTTTTTTCTCATGACTGTGTAAAAAATAAGAAACAGAGAGTAAGCCAAAGTTAAAATTATTGGCTTAGGTAGTTTAGACCATATAGAATTTTTTGTTTTTTCCATTCGTCCCTCCTGATTGTATTTTTAATCCCTTTATATTTATTTGAGATTTTTAATTTATTTCGGTTTTAAAAAAATTCCGTATACAATTCCGATTATTAGCATTTCAATTAATCCGGTTGTCAAAACATAAAATAAGGTTTTTATCGGAACATCCAATGTCATCCAGGTTGAGGCAACGCTCATGAAAACCCTTAGAAACCATAATATTAAACCGAAAATCAATCCTTTCATTAACTCGCTTTCGCCGGGCAGGGAGGAATATATAAGTAAAAATATTGCTCCCATTGCAAAACCGTAAAACAGGTCAATAAATATTCCGGCCGGAGCGTTAACGGATGTTTTTGCTATCGGCTTGTAAGCTTCAAATAATTTTCGCGCGAATGAATTGGCGTTAATAACGCCATCCATTACGCCGAATAAAATCCCATTTATTATGCTGACGATTATGTATCTGGTCATAAATTATAAGAATTAAAATTATTATCGGCAAAATATTTTCGTTCCGCAACAGCCTTACAAAAAACCGCGCCGGGGATAGAACCGCGGAAACCGCAGCAGTCCCTAGCGGAGACTACTGCGGAACTAAATAATTAATTACTTCATTCCATAATTCATCAATACTTTTTGTCGGAGGTGGTGTTTCCTCGTCTCCTAATGATTCAAACCCAGTTTTTAATCCATTATTTCCAAGAAAAATTAAGATGTCATTATATTCTGGATAATTTCCTTCTTTAAATTCTTTTCCTACTTCTTCTTGAAATAATTTTTTTTGTTCGTCATTAAGCATATTCCATTGTTGTTCTGTTATTGACATAGTTTTATTATTAATTAAATTAATTTTATTTAGCTAGCGAACTAGATATCCCGTGCTAGGCGATGCATATTTCATTTTATATTTTTTGGGTTTTTATCCATTTGTCTTGAAATTCTTTAAAAGCCGGTAATATTGCATCACGCATTTTTTTATCATTAAAAAATTTTATCATCTTCAATATAGCTTTTTCGTCATCTTCATAAGCTGATAGCCAAGCAGCAGATCTTTCTAAGGTATTAACTGCTTCTTTGTCGCCCATATTGTGGTAATGTTTCGCAATTATATTTATTGCTTCTTCAAGTGTCGCTTTTGGAAAAGGTAAAAAAGATTCTGGAATTTGACTGCTGAAAATTATGGTTAATTTACTTTGGAAATACTCCATATGAACACCCCATATGTGAACTATTTTTTGAGCTTTTTTGATATCCATAATTTTAAGGATAAAAAAATATAAAATGAAATATATTTCGCCTAACAATTTATATATGAACTTATTAATTTTTTGTTAAAGATTAGGTAAAATTATTATTTGAATTTAAGATTAGGGCGGGGGATGAGATTGCGTAATTTTAGCCCTAAAACTATTTATATTATAACAAAGAATTATTAAAGTTTACAAGCAGTTGACAAAAATTAATAAATGTTATAATTTGTATATATCATTATTATTAATTTTATCTTAATTATTAATTTTATCTCTCATACTCTGTAATCTTTCCTTCTCCGCTTTAAGCGGGGCAAACAGAGTAGAGGACTAAAGGAAAAAAATATGAAAATACCAAGCATAGAAGAGATGCTTAAGTGCGGTTTGCATTTTGGGCATCGAACAAGCAAATGGCATCCAAAAATGGAGCCTTTTATTTTTTCTTCCCGCAAGGGAGTTTATATTATTGACTTGCGAAAAACTCAAGAGATGCTTGAGACGGCTTTGGATTTTATGAAAAAGCTGGTCGGCGAGAGTAAGGTTATATTGTTTGTCGGCACGAAAAATCAGGTAAAAAAGCCGATGAAGGCAATGGCGGAAGAAATCGGTATGCCTTATGTGGTTGAAAAATGGCTGGGCGGGTGCTTAACGAATTTTTTAATTATAAAAAAATTAATAAAAAAATATCAGGATTTATTGGACAAAAAGCAAGCCGGGAAACTGGATAAATATACGAAAAAAGAACGTTTGAATTTTGACAAGGAAATAGGAAAATTAAAAATAAAGGTGGGCGGATTGGTAAATTTAAATAAATTGCCGGACGCTTTGTTTGTCTGGGACGTAAAAAACGAAAAAACAGCCATTATGGAAGCCAAGCGGAAAAATATACCGATTATAGCGGTTTGTGACACTAATGTTAATCCGAGTAATATAAATTATATTATTCCAGCTAATGATGATGCCACCAAAGCGGTTAAGCTAATACTTAATTCAGTTAAAGAAGCGATAATGGAAGGAAAAGAGAGGAAAGGTTAGTTGGTTTGAAAAGGTATATTGAAAACAAAAAATTATTGATATTAATTTATTAATTTATTGCGCTTCGCTTTTATTAATTTATTATGCCAAACAA
>CAYMCJ010000061.1:0-5038 GCA_964388985.1 uncultured Gammaproteobacteria bacterium
TATTTTTATTGGTTTGGCGGGAAGGAGAGTGTATATTGGGAGATGATAGTTATAAATAATACTTGACATATATAATAAAATATGCTATTATATTATATTAAAAATTTGTAGATATTATTATTATTTTTATTTATAAATTTAATTTAATTTTAGCCAAAAAATTTAGTATTTAAATAATATATGAACTCTATTTGTTTAACTAAAAGAATAACGATGTTAGCTTTTGTCATTTTAGCTTTATTTGTTGTGGCCGCTAAAGCCGAGGCCGCTTATGACATTGAAACGGGCATTAAGCAGGTAAAAACCGCTTATAATTCCGCCGTGTATTATTTGGACCATAGCAGAGGATTAAAAAAAGTTTATATAAATGCGGCTTCATATTTATCCTATAATAATAAATGGGATGACATTAAAGTTGTGGCGGATGACAAGCTTCTTCAATTTTCTGAGGTTGAGTTAATTAAAACCAGCGACAGCCCCAGAATTTATTATATTAAAGGCAATAAAAAGGCTCAAATAATTTCTCAGGCTGATTTTATTGGTTTTGGTTTTAATTGGGGAGAGGTTGTGACAGTTAATCAAACCGATTTTGAGCAGTATGTTTTAAGCGATTACAGCGGTATCGGTTTGGCTTATTCGGCGACCGTCAATGGCGGGGAGGTTAATATTAAATTAGATTCCTCAAGTCCCGCGAGCGGTTTGCTTCCGGCCAATACAAAAAATAATTTGGTGGCGGTTTTAAATTTTAAATCAGAAGAAAAAACTGTCGTAATTAAAAATTTAAAGCTTAATTTAAAAGGTGTTTTTACCAAGGCCATGCTGGCTAAAATTTATATCACCGACGAGAGCGGAACCGGTTTTAATATCCAGGCGGCCATGGATAACCGAGTGGCGAATTTTAATTTTGGGGAAGACGTTTTTGTCATAAATCCCAACCAGACCAGAAAAATTAAGGTTTTTGTGAATCTGGCCGATTGCCAGGATTGCACCAATAACACTTTGCAGATATCAATAAACAGCGCGGCCGATATAAATACCGCCTTTTCAATAATGGGCGATTTTCCGGTTGAAGCCAGTATTTTTAAATTAATTGATGTTAGTGATAATTTAGGCGGCATTAAAGTGGAAGAAAAAACAATCAATGCCGGCCCAGCCAATATCGGCAGCACCGAGCAAACCTTGAATAAAATTAAGATTTATGAAACTTCCGGGAATGAAGATATTATTATTAAGGAAATTTCCTTGGCGGAAAAGGGGACTGCTTCTTATTCCGATTTGGGTAATTTTAAATTATTTGACGAAAAAAGAAATATTGTCGCCCAAACAAGTAAAATGCAGAGCGGGGATATTGTAAAATTTACGCTTAATGATTATACAATCAGCAAAAACAAAAGCCATACCTTTACGGTTGTTGGCGATATTCTTGGCGGCGAAGGCCAGAAAATAAATTTACGTTTTTCCGAGATTAAAGCCGTTGGTTCGGAATATGGCTTTAATCTTAATGACACCCATATTAATTTGGACGAATCAATAGAAATTATCAGGGAATATTTAGGGGTGATAGCCAAAGATTTAAAAGATAATAAAAAGGTTTTTTCCAACCAAAAAGGGGTGATAATCGGCAATTTTCAGATTAGAAACAATAACCAGGAAATATATTTAACCAGCCTGGATTTCAGTCTGGAAAAAAATACCGGCGCGCCGAATCTTAGTTCGGTTATCTATCTGGTTGATTATGAAAGCGGGGAAATATACGGCTCTTTCAGCGGCGCCGGCCTTAACAGCGGAACCGCCAGCGTTAATTTAAATAATATTAAATTAGACCCCAAAAAGAGTTTGACCATAACTTTAATTACGGACATGCCGACCAGCGCCAAAAATGGAGATACTTACAGAGTATATTTGAAGAAGATAAATTACCGAGCTGAAAATAAATTATATTATTCGGACAATGTTGTGGCTCCGGGCGTACTTTTAACCGTTAATACGTCAAACGTCTTTATTTATTCTAACTCCGAATTTACAGGGATTAATTATACCAAGGGTCAGGAAGACATAAAAATCGCCAGTTTTATAGTTGAGGCGGCGGCGGGCGATGATATTATTATAGACAGCTTAACCCTGACCAAAGGCAATAGTTCGGGGGCGGTTTCTTATAATAACGGTTTTAGCAATTTGAAAGTTTATATTGATTCAGGGAGAAGCAAAAATATAATTGATAAGCCCTTTAGCAATGCTCTTACTTTTGAAGGCTTTAATTATCGATTGCGCGCCGGCCGAAGGGCGGAAGTAAAAGTTTATGCTGACACGGCCGATGATTTAAATATTTCCGAAACGCAATTAATGATAACGGATATGGCTGTAAACGGTTATGAATCAGGCATACCCACGGTTGTTAACGGTCTTAATACCGCCAGCAACAAAGTATTGTTTGGAGAAGCTAAGCTGAGCCTGGCGGCCCTGTCGGGCGGAGCAGTGGCTGTTGGCGAGGATTATAATTTAGTGGCCAGTTTTAAAGTAAAAAATATTGGCGCGGAAAAATTATTATTTAAATATTTAACAATCAATACTTCAACCGACGGTTTTTCCTACAGTTTGGGATATAATGATTTAAGAATAGTAAATAGGTCGGATAATAGGCGCGTAGGCGGAAACATATCGCGGCCGGTGGCCGGCGCCAACCGGATTGATTTGGGAAGTTACGAGATAGATTTAAATGAAGAATTGACTTTTGATATTTATATTGATGCCGGCGACGATGTGCCGGCCGGAAGCTTTCAGATTTACTTTAGCGAGTTGTCGGCCAAGGGAAGATATTCAAAAATTGAAGCCAGTGTTAGCGGCGACCCGACTGGGAACGTAACCGTTTCAGTAAATTAGGATGTTGGGTTTTGGGTTTTAGGTGTTGGGTTTTGGTTAATAAAAATAAGTTTAGTAAAATAAAAAATGTACGTATATATGTACGTACATTTTGTTTAGAAAAATTTATTATATTATTATATTGTTATATTGTTTTTTTGATTTTTTGTTTTCGTGTTTTTCGTGTTTTTTTCTTGCCTAAAATCAATAAATTGGTTAAACTATAATTATGGAAAAACTATATTTATACAATACTTTAAGCCGAAAAAAAGAAGAATTCAACGTTATCGCCTCGCGGCGAGCCGGAACTGCGAATCCGGCCCATGCGAATGATTCTTTGCGGAATGGAAAGGGCCTAGTGGGTCTTTATACCTGCGGGCCGACTGTTTATAATTACGCGCATATCGGCAATTTGCGTACTTATATTTTTGAGGACATATTAAAGCGCGTGCTTTTGTATAACGGTTACAAAGTAAAACATGTTATGAATATAACCGATGTTGGGCATTTAACCGGCGATATGGATATGGGGGAAGATAAACTGGAAGCCGGCGCCAAGCGGGAGGGGAAGAGCGCCAAAGAGATTGCCGATTTTTACACAGAAGCTTTTAGAAGCGATTTGGCTAAATTAAATATTTTGCAGGCTGATATTAAATGGCTAAAAGCGACCGAAACTATAAAAGAGCAGATTGAAATGGTAAAAATTTTAGAAAAAAAAGGTTTTACTTACAAAATTTCAGACGGCATTTATTTTGATACTTCTAAATTTAAAAATTATACTAAATTATCCCATCTGAATTTAGATACTTTAAAAGAGGGCGCGCGGGTGGAAAAAAATGATGAAAAAAAGAATCCGACTGATTTTGCCCTTTGGAAATTTTCGTTTCAGCCGGGCCAAAGACAGCAGGAATGGCCTAGTCCTTGGGGAATCGGCTTTCCGGGCTGGCATTTGGAATGTTCGGTTATGAGTATGATGGGCTTAAAAGACCAGCTTGATATCCATTGCGGCGGTATTGACCACATTAATGTTCATCATACTAATGAAATTGCCCAGTCCGAAGCCGCTACCGGTAAGAAATTTTTTAATTATTGGCTGCACGGCGCGTTTTTAAATATTGCCGGCGGCAAGAAGATGGCTAAAAGTAAAGAAAATTTTTTGACTCTGGAAAACGCTTTTATAAAAAAGGGCCTTGACCCACTGGTTTTTCGTTTTGCTACTCTGCAAACTCATTATCGCAAGCCAATGGAGTATAGCGAAGAGGCGATGAAGAATGCGGAGGAAGGTTTAGAACATTTATTTAATCAAATAAGGCAATTACGAATTACGAATTACAAATTACGAATTACGAATATTAATGAAAATTATAAGAAAAAATTTTTGAAAGCTGTTAATGATGATTTAAATATGCCTCAAGCGTTGGAGGTTGTTCAAGCATTATTGAAATCAGAATTATCTAATAAAATTAAATTTGCAACAGTTTTAGATTTTGATAAAATTTTGGGACTGGATTTAAAAGAAGTGTTAGAATTTTCAGTATCACCCTCACCCTCGCCAGAAGATGAAGAAGATTGGATAGAAGAATTAAAAGAAAAATTTTCGTCTGAAATAGTTGAGTTAATATTAAAGAGAAAGATGGCGCGAAAAGAAAAAAATTTTAAAGAGTCTGATAAACTGCGAGAGGAAATTGAAAAATTAGGCTATATTGTGGAAGATACCAAGGATGGGCAGAGAATATTTAAAAAATAATTTAAGGTTTTAGTTCTTTAAATATGTTCTTTAAAGTGGAGGGAAAGACATGGAAGAATATGTGACAAATAACAACCGGCAAGTTGCAAGAGTTCTTATTCTTAATGTCTTACTTCTTTTTTTTCACGTTTTAGTTTTTTTTATTATAATTGCAGGTGCGTTTATTTTTAAGGAATGGTTGGATAAATTAACTAAAAGTCAAATATTTGTGTCAATCGGATTTGTTGCTGTAATAATTATATCTGGAAATATATTAAGATATCAAAAAATAGCAGCAAAAAGAGTCAAAGAAAAGGAGGGAAAACAATGAAAAGCAAGAGATTTTTTTCTTTGGTTTTAGTCGCGGTTTGTTTGTTAGCTATTGTTTCCTTAGCCGAGGCTTTCCCAAGCAGTGTTTTTTTCTTTAGGGATAAACATTCCCCCTTGATTGAA
>CAYMCJ010000062.1:0-1938 GCA_964388985.1 uncultured Gammaproteobacteria bacterium
CTTTTTAGCCGTATTTTTTTATTAATTTTTATACTAATTTTTTTGTTTTGGCGTTAGGCAGCCGGTTATTTAATTGGTTATAAGGCTGGGCGGTTTTTAAACTTGCAAAGAAAAAATATTTCTGTATAATAGAAATCAAGAAATTTTATCCCAGAACCGTTAAAATCCAGAAAATAGTTATTGTTGTTCTTTAATAATAGTTTAAAAATATTTGAATAAACTTTTATAGACGAAAGGGAGGGAAGACAAAATGAGAGAGGAACAGTTTGGCGAGCCGGGATTAAATTTAGAAGAAGAGGGAATACCGGAGTTTGAAGAAATAACCGAGGGAGAAATAGACAAAATGCTCGGGGAACTTTGTAGTGATAAAGACAGAGAACGAATAAAAGCTGATATTGAAGCAGGAGAAGGCCCTAGTGAAAAAGCACAAAATATAACAGTGGAAAGAAAACTTGGGTTTACCCCCAAAGATAGAATTTTGGATAATATTTGTCAACCCCGTGTAATTATCTTTGACAGCATACAAGAAAAAGAAGATATGATAGAGTCCATCAGGGTAAGAGGCAATGTGTTAAGGCCGATTATCGTAGTTCCTCACCCTACCCAAAAAGGGTTTTTTATGCTCAAGGATGGGTTCAGAAGAACAATATGCTGTAAGGAAATTAGAGAAATTGAAAAGATATTTTCCATATTTGAATTGCGTTATGACACCAACGGCAAGCTTATTCCGGTAGATAAAGCCGAGTTAATTGCAGATGCTTTGGTTGCCAATCGTCATCAAAAACCATTGAGCCCGATAGAGGAAGCTCTTGCTATGGCCAATTGGTTGGAAGAAACAGGTGGTACAATAAAGGCATTATCCCAGCAGATAGGCAAAACACCTTCAACTATCAATAACCTTTTGCGGCTTTTGAAACTAAATGAAAAAATACAAGTCGGAGTATTAAAAGGAGAAATACAAAGAGTTGTTGGTCAAAGTTTAACGCCTTATCCCTCTGAAAGACAAGTAGAAATGTATAAAGATTACGAGGAGATATTAAAACAACACGGAGGAACAATTCCCTCCTCGAATGCTCAAGAGTGGGTGACAAAAGTTTTAAGAAAGATAGCGGAGGATAGAAAAATATTGATTCCGAGAAGGCGCCGCAAAAGTAAAACTCATGCGCAAATGGTTTTTTCATCAGCGGGGAGAAGCGTTAAAAAAATGAATGGGGCTTTGGAGGAATTAAAAGGGATTAAGAGCAAAGATTTATATCTTAACAAAGATTCGGTTATTCAAATTGTATCTGATATTGAGCATATGGCGGAATGGGCAGAGGAAGTATGCGAAGAGTTAAAAAAGGGATTGGCATTAATGGCGGAGTATGAGGGGGGGGGATAAGACAATGTATCATTAAGAGGTATAGATGAAAATACATAAATTCGGGGAATCTTAAGGGATTTATAAGATTCCCTTTTTTATTTGTAAAGTATTTTTAAAGAAAACAAAAAAGTACGTACTCGGGTACGTACATTTTTTATACCAATTTTTTTGTTTCTACCGCCTGTTTTATTTCTTCTTTTAATTGTTCGGTTAATTTTAAGGCCTGGTCATAATTTCCCTGCCGGGCCAGTTGGCGGGCCTGAATGAATTTTTCGAATTTTTTTTTATTGATGATTTTGGTGACTGCTTTATTTTCGCCGGTTATTTTTTTCCAGGCCTCATAATCATCATTTTCAAAAGTTTCCAAAATTTCTTCAATTTCTTCGCTTTCTTCCGCGCTGAAAAGATTTTGCATCATTTCCTCCGCCTGGCGCGGACTGGCGTAGACGGCGGATAGGTCGGAAATTATAATTAAGGTTAAAATGGCTATACTGACAGCCGTTTGGCGGTATTTTTTCATAAAGTTTGTTTTCGGGAACCGCCGTTGAATACCGTATTCAACGGCGGCCCCTTTT
>CAYMCJ010000062.1:2038-5002 GCA_964388985.1 uncultured Gammaproteobacteria bacterium
TAAGTAATACGAAATTTTAAAATATTTTCTTCCAAATTGATTTAAATTTATTTTTATTTATTTTTTAAAAGTAATTTTCTAATTGTAAAGTTATTTAAAGTTATGATATAATATGAATAAATAAGTTATTAATAGAGTCCGGGGAAAGGACCATGGAATCAAAGGAGGAATTTAGTTTCGGGCGCTTTCTTGGCTCTTATCAAATTATATGAAAAAACAACTAATTATTTTTTTAACTTTAGCCCTGATTTTAATCGGTTGGCCGGTTTTTGTTCAGGCCGAGACCGATGCCAGCGGCCTGGTTACCAGCCCGATTTGGACTGTGGATAAGAGCCCTTACATTGTCAGCGGCACTTTGGAGGTATCCGCCGGAGCCAAATTAACCATCAGGCCCGGAGTGGTGGTCAGATTTGAAGCCGGCGCCAAGATTTTGGTTAAAGGCGAACTGCAGGTAATCGGAGAGGCGGGAGCTGAGATTATTTTTACTTCCAATGAATCGGTTCCGACCAGAGGCTATTGGGGAGGGATTGAGTTTGTTGATGAATCAGTTGACGCTAATTTTGACGCCGGTAAGAATTATTTAAGCGGCAGTATTATTAAAAACGCGGTTATAAAATATTCTCAAGGCATAATTTGTGATGACGCCAGTCCGTATTTGGCCGACAATTTAATTTTAAACAACAATACCGGTCTTGAAGTTAAGGGTGAGGGCAGCGGCGAAGGCCGGGAAATTCTTCTGGACGAGGAGCAAAGCGACAAGCCGGAGATAGTCACCATGATTATTGAAAATAATGAGATAGTTGACAACAATATCGGCGTGTCTATCAACCGGGCCAATGGCAATGATTATGTTATGACTCCGGCCGGCCGGGTTTATCAGGGTAATAGGCAAATACCGGTTAAATTAAAAAATAATGGCATTAGCAATAACAATCAGGGGGTAGTGGTCAGCCAAGGCGACAACAATATTATTTCCGCCAATAAAATAAAATATAATTTTACCGAAGGCATATTGCTGGCCGCCGGCAGTTTAAATAACGCGGTGGAAAAAAATTATCTGGACAACAATCAAACCGGCTTGAAAATTTCAGCCAATCAGGCCAAGATTCTGCAAAATGAAATTGTAAACAATTCCCAATACGGAATATATTTGGCCACCGGCGACAATACAATTAAAAATAATAATATTTACAATAATCTTGAGGCCAATCTTTACAGTCAGGCTGGCGGCGCGGCCGATGTCAGCGATAATTACTGGAGCACGATTAGCGTCAATCAGGCCGAAGCCGGGATTACCAACGAAAGCGGCGCGGCCGATATTATTCCCATAAAGTCGGCGGCCGTTAATTTAAACGGGCTGCTGGCTCCGATTGTTGATGATTATATAAATTTAACCACCAGTTCCAACCAAACGGTTTCCGGCGTAAAAACCACCGGCACGGCCGTGATAGTAAACGGCCGGGAAGTGATTCCGGTTAATGACCAGGTGGAGTGGGAATATAATATGGAGTTGGTTATCGGAGACAATAAGGGTACTGTCTATTTGCAGGACAATAATAGCAATAACAGCCCGATTGTAACCGTTGATATAACGAGGGAAGAAGTCGTGGTTATAAGCGAACCCACGGTTGAATATACGGCCATTACTTCCAAGGGCAGCCAGGTTATAAGCGGGACCAAGGAAGCCGGCACCGGCATCTGGATTAACAAGGGCGAAGTGGTCGGGGTGAATAATTTAACCGCCTGGAGTTATAATATGCCTTTGGTCAAGGGCGAGAATCAGATAAGCCTTTACGCCCAGGACGGCCAGAGTCGGCGCAGCCAGACGATCGGTATTGTCATTGTTCGCAGCGAGATTGACGTTCAGGCGGTGGTGGCGGAAGAAAAAAGTTTAACCACCGGCATTGACCGGGAATTATCCAAGCGCCTGGCCGGCCGTTTGCTTTTACAAGTGGAACAAAGCGGGCAAATTTGGTATGTGGATACCAATGAATATAAAAGATATTTTGTTACCCTTGATAATGCCTTGGGTTTATTCAGGAAATTGTCTTTGGGGATTACCGAAGCCAATTTAGCCAAGCTTCCCCGTAAGGGCAGCGGTCAGACAGGGGACAGCGCTCTGCGGGAACGGCTTAAAGGTAAACTGCTTTTGCGGGTTGAAGCCGGCGGACAAATAAGTTATATTGATTCGGAAGGCTGGCGCCATGATATCAGCCTGGGCAATTTGATGGATATTTTTAGAAGTTTAAGTTTGGGTATTTCCAATGTAAATATCAGGAAAATCGCGGTCGGGGAAACTAATTAATGTTATCGCCTTCGGCGAGTCCGCCTCTGCGGCGGGCACACCTGCCCGACCGATGACATCGTCAGGCGGGCGCGGTGCGAATTAGTGTTATTTCGTTTTTTGAATTTATAGTTAAAATAATACTTTAACAACAGTCTCTTGAGATAAAACAAAAAACCGCCAAACTGGCGGTTTTTTGCGATGGTTATAAAAAATATATTATATTTTTTTAACTTTATCAGCTGCCTGACCTTTGGGGGTATCTATTACTTCAAATTCAACTTTATCGCCTTCCTGCAGGGCGCTGAATTCAACGCCAGCCAAGCTGTTAGCGTGGAAGAATAAATCATCCCCGCCTTCATCTCGAGCGATAAAACCAAAATTTTTGTCAGTCAGTTTTTTAATTATTCCTGTCATGGTTTTTTGTAATTAAATTAAAATGGATTCCTAATACAAATAGAAATCCGACTCTATTTCTATATAAATGATATTAGTGTAAATCCTAATGGTAAGTATAGCAGAAAGGTTGTTATTAGTCAATAGTTTTTGGTTTTTTTGCTTTATTATATTAGTATTTTCTTTATTTTTAGCAAATTTTAGCCGAAAAGCGCCATATAGGTTTATATTACCCGACCCGGTTGACAAATAATATAAATTATGATAAGTTTTTTAGTTATATT
>CAYMCJ010000063.1:0-4735 GCA_964388985.1 uncultured Gammaproteobacteria bacterium
ATTTACAATATAAAATTTGTAAACAACATTATATATTATAAATTTTACTATCTCTTATGGTGAGTCAAAAAAGTATAAAAAAAGTTTAATAAATTTAATATTATAAATTGTTTATAAATTACAAATTAATTAATTATAAATTACTATCAACCATCAAAATCAACTGCCTAACTTCCGTATTGTTCTTTATAATATTTCTGATACTCCCCGCTTTTAATCTTTTCCCACCAATCATGATTATTTTTATACCATTCAATTGTTTTTTCCAAACCATCTTCAAATTTAATTTCCGGCTGCCAGCCCAACTCTTTATTAATTTTGGAAAAATCAATCGCATAACGTAAGTCATGCCCTGGACGGTCTTTCACATATTCAATCATTTCTTCTCCTCTGCCCATAAGCTCTAAAATTTTTTGGGTAATTTCCAAGTTGGTTTTTTCACAATTTCCGCCCAAACAATAAGTTTCGCCGATTTTCCCCCTCTTAATAATCATCTCTACTCCCCGATTATGGTCATCAACATAAATCCAATCTCTTATATTTTCCCCCTTTCCATAAACCGGCACCTTTTTATTTTCCATCAAATTCGTAATAAACAATGGAATAATTTTTTCCGGAAATTGATAAGGACCGTAATTATTGGAACAATTAGAGATCGTTATCGGCAACTTATAGGTATGGAAATAAGCCCGCACCAGATGGTCAGAAGCGGCCTTGGAAGCGCTATAAGGACTGCGCGGGTCATAAGCGGTTTTTTCATTAAAGGCCGACTCATTTAATTTTAGTGCGCCAAAAACTTCATCGGTAGAAATATGATGAAAACGAATATTGCCATTATTTTTAATCGCTTCAAGCAAAACTCGTGTTCCTACCACATTTGTTTTAATAAAATCTTCGCTTTTAATTATTGAGCGGTCAACGTGGGATTCGGCTGCAAAATTTACTATAATATCAACTCCCTTGATCAAGCTGTTCACTAAATTTTCATCGCAAATATTTCCTTTAACAAACTTATAATTTTTATTATCACGAACATCCTTTAAATTTTCCAAATTTCCCGCGTAAGTTAAAACGTCCAAATTAATAATTTTGTCTTCTGGATTATTTTTTAACCAATAATGTATAAAATTTGAACCAATAAACCCGGCTCCTCCGGTAACTAATAATTTCATATTTTATTCTTGTATTATTTTTACTTTTAAATTTTATTTTTTATTTTTTCCGCCAGTTTCTCCGCCTCGCCCTCTCCATACATAGTATCATTGCCTTTCCATAATTCATGCCCATCGCCGCGAAATCTCGGCATAATGTGCCAATGGGTATGAAGAATTATTTGTCCGGAAACACCGCCGTTATTGATACCAATATTACAACCTTTGGCACCGGTTATTTCTAAAACCGCCTTAGCGATTTTTTTAGCCGCCGTAGCAATATAAATAATTAATTCATCCGGCGTCTCTAACGTACTCTCATAATGCTCTTTAGGAATAATTAAAGTATGACCGATATTTATCGGGTTAATATCTAAAAACGCCAAAATTTTATCATCCTCATAAACTTTATGGCAAGGAATTTCTCCTTTTACAATTTTACAAAAAAGACAATTACTCATAAATTTCTGAATTAATAAATTACATTAAACATTTAATTATTAAATATTTAAAATTTATTAGAAATTAGAAATTATACTTTAAAAATTTTACAATATATTATTCTATCTTATAAGGGCTATCCTCATCATCTTCCCATCTGATTTCGTCAATTTCTTCTTTTTTGCCTCTGCCTTTGTATAATTTATCCGGCAAATTAATGCACATCGCCGGAATCTTGGAAATACATTTATAGCCATGCACCACTCCGGGCGGCACAATAACCATGGTCGGATTATTTTCGCCCACCTCAATTTTTACATATTCGTCTTTAGTATTGCTATTTTTCCGCCTATCCCATAAATGCAATTCAAAACTGCCCGGCCCGATAAAAACAAAGCCGTCCGACTGCTTAATGTGTTCATGCGGGCCGCGAACCATTCCGGGCTTAGTTTCACTTACATAACTCATAGACGGAAAAAAAAATTTTCCCGCCTGGTCAAGAACCCCATCATCTTTCCGCCAAATTTCAATCAACCAGCCCCGCTCGTCATTATATTTATTTAACTTTTTAATAATTACGCCCTCAATCATATACTTTATAAACTAATTATAATTGCTAATTCGTAATTGCTAATTGAATTAACCCGTTCTGCGCTCCCTGCTGTCCGATTACCGAGGCGGTATTTCTCATACTCAACCCAGTTGCTTTTTTAATATTTCCGTTATATAACTCCAAACCAGCCACGAAAGAAGAGCCAAAAGCATCTCCAACTCCGGTTGTATCTACCCGTCTTTTTTCTTTTAAAATATTTTGATGATAAAAATTTTCGCCATCATAAACGTCCGCGCCATATTTGCCGTTTGTAATCACAACCATTCCGGGACCCATACATTTTAAATCTTTCAACAGATTCTTTACATTATTTAAATATTTTGTTGTATTTTTTTTATATTTAGAAACCACTAATTCTATTGCTTCATCCTTATTTAAACAAAGCACGGCTGATTTTTTAATATATTTTCCAATTTTTTTGGTTCCGGCTTTAAGCTGAATATGTCCTGGATTCCAAACAATTTTAACTTTATTTACGGAAAAAACTTTCTCTAAAACATCTTGCCACTTTCCTGACAAGGATGTCAAATATATCCATTTTGTTTTTCTTAAAATTCGTAATTCGTAATTCGTAATTCGTAATTGACTATTTGCCGCTCGATTGGAAAAAACAATATGCTCATTATTAGGACCAACCAAAAGAAAAGAAAAGCCGCTTTCCCGCCTTTTCAATTTCTGCGCTAATTTAACATTAACTTTCTGCTTCTTTAAATTAGCTAAAATCCTTTTACCTCTATTATCATCACCGACACAAATCAAACTGGCCGTTTTAAAACCCAGGCGAGACAAGCTTACCGCCGTATTAGCCGCTCCGCCCCCGAAAGATAAATGCGCTTTATCTACTTTAATTTTTGCTCCATATTCAAAAGCCAGCAATTTCTGCCTTAAAATATCTTTTTTATTATCAATTAAAATACCTTCGCGGGTATAAAAAGTAATATCCTCGGTAGCACCCCCGATTGTAATAAAATCGTATTTCATGTATGTTAGTTAATTAGCTACTTAATCAAATAGTAAATTAGTTATAAATTAAACTAGACAACTAATTAACCGACCGACTAATCAACTACAATATATTATAACACAATTAAATTAATAAAAAAAGCGCCCGGCTAAGAGCGCTTTAATCTAAAATAACTATAACCCATCACTCAAAAACCAACACCTATATTACCTTAATTCCCAAATCTGTTTATCCAACTCGTCCCTTTCTTCTTCGGTAATTAAATAAATATTATCGCCACTAGCTTTCTTAACATAATATGAATTATCTTCATCGGCAACTCCGACCATTATCGTATTATCAACTCCCTCGCCGGTTGCCTGTACTATTATCAAATGCTGGTCCAGGCCGGATTTGGAAAAATCCTGCTCTGGAATGCCAGCAGCCGTCAAATTAGACATAATATTTAAAATTTCCTCAATTTTTTCATTACTGACCGCAAAGCCATAAGGTATGGTTCCCTGCCATTTATCGTCCTTTTTTTCTATGGTAAATTCTCTGGTAGGATACTGAAATCTAATTTTATTTATCTTCTCCTTGTCGCTAAAAAAAATTTCATCATTACGCCACTCGCTTTGATTAAAAGGACTGCGCAAATCCGCTTCAATTATGTAGGTATTATCGGCTCCATTCGGGGAAATATATATGCTTTCGTAATCAGGTGCCATTTTGCCGACAATAAAATCGGCCACTTGCTTACCTGATTGGTATATTTTTATCTGAAAGCCATTTTCATCCGTTTGAAACTCATTCTTTTTCTCCTTATTATTGCTAACTAATTCTAATTTTGCCTCAGTTGCTTCTGCCAATGAGCTGATAATTTCCTTGGCAATCCTGTCTTTTACGTAAAAATCTTTTGTCCCGCTTACCTTAAAATTTTCCCCAGACTTTTCCAATATCGTTTCCTGACCGTTATTTATTACCAATATTTCTTCAATTTCGTCCACATTAACATTTGCCAAAAAATTCTTTGGTTGACCCAGACTCTCGCGCCACTCTTTAAGAGGCCCATGATACAAATAAGCTACCACAATTAAAATAATTAATATCCCTCCTAACAATAAATTCTTCTTAGACATATGCTTTCACAACATGCAACACATAGCATGCAACACATAACGCAAATATTATGAGTTACGAGTTACGAGTTACACGAAAATTATTTATCTAAATTCTCCTTAACTAATTGAATTAATTCTTCTTTATTTTCCAGTCCTTCGCGCCTTAATAATTCATTACCGTCCTTATCTAAAAAAATAAAGGTCGGAATTTCCTTGACATCATATTTTTTTAATAAGTTGGGATTATCGTCGGATTCATAATATTCTGTTTTTAATTCCGGGATTTCCGCCTCAATTTCTTTCCACATTGGACTCATAACAAGGCATTCCTTGCACCAAACTGCCCCAATTTTTAATACTTTCATAAATTTATAGTAATTTATTGTAAATTATGGTAAATATAAAATTCGTATTTTATAAATTAAAACCTATCTACTATAATTTACAACTATTCGTAAATTCGTAA
>CAYMCJ010000064.1:0-3313 GCA_964388985.1 uncultured Gammaproteobacteria bacterium
TTCTCCGCTTCGTTCATTCGCTTTGGCTCATTCACTGCGGTCGAAATGACAGTAAATCCATTATTTTATTATTGAAGTGACAATTCAATCAAATCATCCCAATCTGAATTTATTGTATTTATTAACATTATTTTCTTTTCCCTTCTCCATCTTTTAATCTGTTTTTCTCTTTCTATTGCCCTATTTATATTAGTATAGGTTTCATAATATACAATTTTATTCACATTATAACGAGCAGTAAAGCTATTTTTATTTAATTTTATTTTATGCTGATTATTTCTATTAAAAATATTATTGGTTACGCCAACATATAAAACAGTATGTCTTTTATTTGTACTAATATAAACAAAACAATATTTCTTATACATTATTTACAATTTAATCCCCTGATTCCAACGAACTTGAGGCAGTAGATTCTTCCTCGCTTACTCCTTTAACTTCTCCGTCAGCATCAATCGCGTCATCAACTTTTTCCAGCTTATCTAATGTCCCGCTATAATCCTGGCTATTAAACAATTCTTCCGCTTCTTCTATAATTTTATTGGCATTTCCTGAATTAAATTCTTCTTCAACACCGCCGCTTGCCTGACTGGCCTCAATTGTGCTGGTAGACACATTTTCCTGTTCAGCCGATTCTTTGTTGTCGCCGCCTTGTTTAATTTCCGCCCTTGGTTCGAAAATCTGCAAACCGCTTTCCTCTTTTTCCAGATTGGCGCTAAAAACTTCCACTTCATCAACGTTTTCATTACTGTCAATGTTATTGCCTTCATTATTGTCTTTATTATTGTCTTTGGCTTCCCCAATATCAATTTTACTTATTTTGTCTTTCACGGTACTTATCTCTTTTTTAAAATCCTGGGTTAATTTTTCAATTTTAACTTTATTTTCATCAACATTAAATTCGGGATTGGCTAAAATTTCCGTAATATCCTTGGCATGTTTATTGGCAAATTTTATTCCCAATTTATTTTTAGCTTCCTTATTAAAAGTTACGGCCAGCTGGGCTTTCTCGCTTATTATTCTGGCAATATACAGCGAGCCGCCCGGTTTAATATTTTTGGCGGCCCTGGCGCTAAAAAAACCGCCGCTTATAACAATTAATGAAATAAAAACAACAACCATGGCTGGTTGCGATATAAACTTAAATATCCTTTGCGGAAAAGCAAAAATTTTAAAATTCGCGATTTTGGCTTCATTGCCTGAATTAAAAATTTGGCTATACAAAATTTCCCGATTATTACTTTTCCACTCATTATCAGGCTTGATATTCTTTAAATTATTTAATTGTCCGATAAGTATTTTATTGTTCATATTTATTATTATCATTGTCCATTAATTCGCGCAACGCCTTAAGCGACCGGTGAATCAGGACTCTGGCATTGCCCTTGGTTTTGTTGATAATGTCGGCGATTTCGCCGATTGTCAATTCGTCAATAAATCGCAATATAATTATTTCCCTGTATTCATCTTTCAATTCCCTTAATTTATTTTCAATTATATTGAAGTCTGAATTTATTTCCGCTTGTTTTTTTATATCCTGCCGGCTGTCCGGAATATCTATCCTGTTATTTTCATCATCTATCGCAATATTACTAAGATTGCTTTTTTTCCTGTAAAAATCAATTATTGAGGTTTTGGCTATTTTATATATTAAAGCTCTTAATGTTTTTTCACTCTTCAAATCATTGCTTAATATATAATTCCATGTTTTTAAAAATACTTCGGAGGATAAATCGCAGGCATCGTCATGGCTGCTGACTCTGAAAAATATATAACGATATATTTGGTCTACATACAAATCATAAGCTTTAATAAAGGCTTCCTTGTCTTTATTTTTCATCTTTTTCAACAGCTTCTTTTCTTTGCTTTTTTTATCCGATGGAATTTTAATTTTACCCAAAACCATATAAAGGTTTCTTTAGTTAATTATACGTAAAAATTGTATAAGTATTACAGTCATATATCCTACGAATATACAAATCCAGTACAAATCTACGAATACTAATTTTAAACGTTTATATTAATAATTTGTAAATTCGTATTTTATTCGTAATTTGTGGAAGATTACTGTGATTTTTAGGTAGCTATTTAGTAAAAAAACAAATCTTTAATTTTATTCAAATGCGTAAGTTCTGTAAAATAAAATACTTAAAATCAGGGAAATATCCCCTGCTCTTTCATAATTTTATATAAAAATAACTAATATTAAACAAAATATTAATTAAATTTAATTCTCTAGGGACTGTCGCCGAATACGCTTTTGAAGCGAAAATTTAAAAAATCAAGGAAAATTTTTTATATAATTTTTAAGGTTTACCTGTAAGGTAAGCTGAAAAAATTTAGGAAGAATTTTACTGATTTTTTGGATTTTTTAGCCAAAATGGTATTCGGCGACAGTCCCTATTATACAATTTTATTATAAGTCAACATTAACATAATTTAATATAAAATACAAATAATTTATGGCAATTTTCAACATTCAATATTCATTCAACTCTCAACATGTTAATATTCAATTGAATGTTAATTTATTCCCGCAGGATTGCGGGATAAATAAATATTGAATGAATGTTGGTTATTGAATATTATGCAATATTTTATACAATAGCTAATAAGCAATTTTACAAAAAACCTTGCATTTTTAAAAATACTATGAGAAAATAAAAAAAATACTTAAGTCTAATATAGCCTAGACTTAAATATTGTAAAAAATAAAAATTTTATATTTTAAGTCCACAATAATGTAGACTAAAGTATCCAAAATAACTTATATATAGGACTTTAGTCTACAATATTGTAGACTAAAGTCCTATATATTAATAAATATAACTACTATATTTTATTATTATTTTTTACAAGTTAGGCGTAAACACACATTAAAATAATAATGTGTTTTGCTAAACTATTAAAAGTTTATCAGAGTTAAGCTAACGCAGTCCCGCTGAAACGGTGATTATTAGCAATAAAAAACGATTTACTTAATATTATTTAAAAAAATCAACCAATATTGAAATTTCTTAATGATCAATTATATGGCAAAGAAAAAAATAAAAAAATTAATAAATACGGAAGATTCTAATAATAATAATCTATTAAGCCAATCCGTTAAAAATCCTATATTTGTATCTGTTTCCGAAGCGGCCAAAATAGGGGGAATACAAAATAAAACCGTCAGAAGAGCGATAAAATCAAATTTGGTTTCATATAAAATTATCAACAACCGCTATTTAATAAATTTAAAATCATTAATCATATATCTTCATACAAAAACTAAACTAAAAAATAAACTATACAATCTCGGTATTGGGCAATA
>CAYMCJ010000064.1:3413-4717 GCA_964388985.1 uncultured Gammaproteobacteria bacterium
ATATATATTTTTTGGTTTTTTTGTTTGCTTAATAATTTTAAAATATGTTATAATAATTAATATAAATACAAATTTTAATAATAACTTGAATAACTTGTGGATAACTATAATTCAAATTTTCAGGCTATTTCTTTTTATTAAAATTTAAAAAAAACAACTTAAAAATAATTAACATAATTATCCCCCTTGCATTTATGTTTAATTCAAATAAGAGAAAAATTGAAAAATTTTTTTATAAAATTTTAAATTCAAAAATTACCTATTATTATATTGATAATAATGCCGGTCCAATTCCTTTTGGTCGGCATTATTTTTTTTGAAAATAGAAAAAATAAGATTTTAATTGGACACAGTACGCGCTATCGCCTATAACGTCGGCTCCATAGTCTAACGTCGACTCCATAGTCCCGCAGGGCTCTAACGTCGGCTCCATAGTCCCGCAGGGCTATGGAGCCAGACCACGTCGGCTCCATAGTCCCACAGGGCTGTGGAGCCATAATGCAAACGCAGGCCGTAAATATTTAACAACATGCCGACAAAAAGAATTAACCAAGGAAACGAAAATGAAATTCATTTTTTAACATTAACAGTAATAGAATGGATTGATATTTTCACCAAACCGGAATATTTCCATATTATAATTGATAGTCTTAAATACTGCCGCGAAAATAAAGGGCTAAAGCTCTACGAATATGTAATAATGGCAAATCACTTTCATTTTATTGCAAAAGCTAAAGAAAGCCATAAATTATCTCAAATAATAAGTGATTTAAAGAAATATACAACCAGAGAAATATTAAAATTATTAGAAAAAGATAATAGGCGTTATATATTAAATTTAATCAAAAACAGTTTTGCTAAAAAGAAAGGATATAAGAAACAAATTTGGCAAAGAGAGAATTACCCGGAGGTAATTATTTCTGAAAAATTTTTAAGGCAAAAAATAAGGTACATTTATAAAAATCCGGTCAAGAAAGAATACGTAAAAAATCCTGAAGATTGGCTTTATTCATCAGCCAGAAATAGAATTTTAGATGATAACAGCATAATTGAATTGGATAGTTTATGGGGATAACCGCATTCTATCGGCTCTGTCGGCCTCTGTCGGCTCCATAGTCCCGCAGCCCTTCCGTCAGCTTCCGTCGGCTCCATAGTCCCGCAGGGCTGTGGAGCCAGAATGCAAGCCGTTATTGCAGAATGCAGGCCCTACGCAGGCTCCATAGTCCTGAACGAAACGAAGTAGAGTGAAGGCTGTGGAGCCAGAATGCAAGCCGTTATTGCAGAATGCAGGCCCTACGCAGGCT
>CAYMCJ010000065.1:0-4679 GCA_964388985.1 uncultured Gammaproteobacteria bacterium
ATTATTTACCATTATTTACAATAAATTACTTATAAATTTAATAATGAGTAAATGATTTATTATTCGTAAATTCGTATTAATTCGTAATTCGTAAAAATAAAATTTCACTAACATCAGGGCAAGCTATAAGCCGGATTCTGTCAAGCCCGCTTAAAAAAGCAGACCGGCGCAGCCATCTATCTAGCCCCGAAATTACTCTCGGGGTCAGGCGAGCCACTTTTCTCCCGATTACTCGGGATTTGCTCTTGCTTTAGGCAGGGTTTACCATCTTTGACTGTCACCAGCCAAGAAAGGTTGTAGCTTTTTGTCTCGAGAACAAAAAACATCAACCAACTTTTCACTTTTCACCAATGCCCCCACTGGAAATTCAAAATTCAAAATTTAAAATTCCAATGCGGAGCATTGATTAGTATAGTCTCTGTGGCACTTTCCCTCGCTTTAGCTAAAAACAACTTTAGGAAGCCAATTGATCAATGTCTAAATAACACTAACCCGGCTTGCCCGCCGAAGCTTTAGCGTATGGCGGGTGGGTGTTACCCACTGCCATTTTAACTTTATCCCGCTTCAGCGTGATAAAGCCATAAAGTCCGGACTTTCCTCTCCTTCACCTTTTAATTCTAAAATAGTGAAGGAGTAGCCACGTGCTTACCCTGATATTAGTAAAATTTAAGGTACGTAAACTAAAATAATAATAATACATATTAACAAAAAAGTCAAATCATAAAATAAAAAATGAACTTAATAAAAAGTCCACTTTGATTAAAATTTTGCCTCCCCCAATTCCCTGGGGGAAATTTTTCGCCTCTCTTTTGGCGGAATAGAATTCATCTTTCTTATTTTCCGCCACATTCTCGCCAACCGACTAAGTTTCTTATTTTTTCTTCTGGCCATATTACCTCCTCGTCATAATAATTATCAGGATAATAATCATCAGGCCACCATTTATGAATTAAAAAATCGCTTTCTTCTAGCCAGCCAAATAAAAACGCTTCTTCAACCGCTTTTTTTAATTCACAGTAGACAACAGAAGGAAGCTCTCCGTTTTCAAAATAAATATCCAAAATCAATTCCCAATCTATATAACAACCAGCGCACATCTCCCATTCCATAAAACCGCAATCACATTTACCTTTAATTTGCCAATAAAACTCTCCTTTTTGTATTATTCCGCCGCATTCACAACATTTGTATCTTTCCCTTGCCTGTCACCTTTTTTCTTTATGCAAATTAATCTCTCCGGCTTCATCATAATACATTGAAAAACACCTCCTCTTTTTTAATGTGCAATATCATATTCAATATCTAATACCCATTACCCAATCAGCCTACTTTGTCTTATTTTCCCCATTAAGTCAAGATAAAATTCTAAATTATTTAAACTGGCCAGTCTCTGTCCTAAGGGCTCTTTTAATTTAAATAAATGATGGAGATAAGCCTTGGTATATTCCCGCAATTCCGGCCACCGGCTATTTTCATTAATTACGGAAAAATCCCGGGCAAACTTAGCGTTATTAATATTTATAGTATTATAAAATTTCCTTCTACCTTTACTAAACAGTCTCCCCTCTCCCGTAAGGCCACGAGCGGGGGAGGGGTTGGGGGTGGGGAAAAAAAGTCGGCCGTGTCTTCCTTCCCGGGTCGGAATGACGCAGTCAAACATCTCCCAACCCATTTGCGCGCACCGAACAATATCTTCCGGCAAACCGATGCCAAGGGCAAACTTATAAGCATCTCTGGGAATTAAATCCGCGGTATATTTTAAAACTTCGCCTAAAAATTTTCCCTGCCCGTCAACCGGCCGGGCGCCGAATCCATAACCGTCAAAACCAATTTTTATTAACTCCCGAGCGCATCTTTCGCGCAAGCTCAAATCCGCTCCACCCTGAATAACGCTGAAAAGCAAAGGCCGTTTAAATTCTTTAATCTTTCCGCGAGCGTAAACGAGCGATCCCGCCCGCAAAGCGGAATAGCGGGATTTAATCTGTTTATTATATTCTGTTTTGCACCTCTCGGCCCAACTGATAGTACGCTCAACTGATTTTTCCAAAGCTTTTTTATTAAAATCATTTGGCGGGCAATCATCCAAACAAACCATCATATCAACCCCTAAATCAAACTGAATCTGAATTGATTTTTCCGGGGTTAAAATATGTCTGGAACCGTCTAAGGGGGATTTGAATTCAACCTTATTATTATAAATCTTTCCCATTTGGGGATTTTTGTGAATTAAGGAAAAAACCTGAAAACCGCCGCTATCGGATAAAATCGGACCATTCCAATTCATAAAACTATGTATCCCCCCAGCCTTTTTAATTATTTTCATTCCCGGCTGAAGATAAAGATGAAAAGTATTGACCACGATTGCTTTAGCGCCGACTTTATTTAATTCCCGGCTGCCAGACAACTTAATAAAACCCCTGGTAGCATCAGGCATAAAAAAAGGCAGCTTAATTCTGCCATGGGGTATTTTTATAAATTTAGCCATATAATTTGACAATCGTAATTGATAATCTGTAATTATTAACTCATAATTCGTAATCTGTAATTCGTAATTTGTAATTGCAAATTTACTCCACTCTTCCGTCGCTATTAATATTCGCTATTTCATCATCGTCTAATTTGGTAGTTTTAGCTTCTGTGTTTTTACTTATATTATCCCCGGTTTCATTGTCAACCGCTTTAATTTTCGCTTCCGGCAATAAAACCATAATTTTATTTTTATCATCTTCTGTCGGCGTAATGCTTATATTAAATTCCGCGTCAGCCCGATAGGCCGTAACTGGCAGCCTGCCTATCTGCCAAATAACCTCATGGCTTTCTTTATCATACAAAACATTTCCGACAGAAGTTCTGTTTTTGTCGTCCCAGCTGACATAATCAGGCAAACTGACCGCGACCTGCACTTCGCGTAATTCGTGCAGATTATTTGTTAATACCCAATAGACTTTAAAACTTGTAGCCTCGCCGACTTTCGGCGGCAGAGGTCCGGTGCCGACCGGAATATTATCTTCGCTAAAATATCTTACTTCTTCCTTTAAAGTTAAATCACTGTTAATTCTATTGATGACAACATTGCTGCGATTATCATTGTCGGTTTCTTCTCCAACCGGCTGGTCAACGTCGCCTATACTGAACTGGGCGTAACTTTTAACCTGAAAATTTTTACCTAAATCCATTTCCCTGAAATTCATAATGTTAATGGAAAAATCAATCGTACCTTCCTTATTGACTCCCAGCTCTTCAAAAGCCGGAATTTCTTCTTTACTCCAGGAAAGCGTATTGCCCTTTTCCCTTCCCTTGCTTTCGTCTTTTAGGGTCGTCCAATCCAAAAAATCGCTTTCCAAAACCGCCATTACAACAACATCCTTCATGCTGGTTTCGCCCTTATTGGCGTAAACAATGGAATAATTTAATTTATCCCCGAAATTCATTGTTTGGTCATTTTTTGAACCATTTACAATTAAAGTCAGATTTAAATCGCTCTTCATTATTTCTACATTTATATCTTTTTCAAAAAAAATAAATTCTTCCTCTTCTTCGTTATCCTGTTTAAAAACAAGAATTATATTTTCATTATCGGATTTCTTTTCTTTTATTTTGTACTTCACCAATATTTCCTCTTCTTCATTACCATAACCGCCTATTCTCCAAACATTGTCCTTTATCTTATCAATCTCTAATTTTGAACCTTTTGGATTATTTTCGGACAAGGCCGCTTCAACTATCTCAATATTTTCCGGCTCTTCAATTTTCATGATAAAATTTTCAAAATAATTACTTTCCTGCCGGCTTAAATATATTTCTATCTCATTAATATTTCCGACTAATACGGTTGAAGGATAAGAAAAATCTAAATTAACTCCGATATCCTTAACTTCGGTTGAAAAAGAGGCTTCTTTTTCAAACTCGGAAGAAAAATTATCAGGCATATAAGTAATCTTGCCCGCTATTAAACCCGAAGCCCCCGCTTTATCCACTATCTTGCCTTTTATTTTAATATTCCCGCTATCATAAGCGTCCAAGTTGTTTAGATGCCAAATATTATTTTTTGTCTGCGCCAACGGTGAACTGTCAAGAAATATGAAATTATCGGGATAGTTAAGTTCTATGGCTATATTATTAATTCCAATACTGGTTAAATTTTTATAATCTATTGTATAAAAAAATTCTTCCCCGGCCATAACCTTATCTTCGCCCTTAATATCAAACCCAATAGCGGTCGCATCAGAACCGCCCTTATAAATATAATAATAAAATCCATAGCCTATAAAAGACAATAATAATAAAAAAAATAAACCATTAAAAAACCAGTAAACAAACCCATGCTTTTTTTTAATATCCAATTTTTTTACATTAACCACGTCACCATTGTCATCCTGATAAATCTCCGACAAGCCGTCTTCTATTTCTTCATCCTTGCCCGCCTTAATTTTACTGAAAGAATCAAACGGCTCTTCATCGGCATCAGAATCAGCGGCCGAAATAATTTCCTCAAACTTTTTAACTTCTTCTTCTGTCGGCAACGGCCGTTCGGTAAATTCGGCCAAACCGGATTTTTCCTTTCTGTTTATTTTGATTTCCTGGCTATCATTATCTTTCTCCATTTTTTTAGACATATTAAAAATAGGGGCTTGCCCAGATAATTAGATTTGTTATTCTAATTATATATGGGCAAATTA
>CAYMCJ010000066.1:0-4440 GCA_964388985.1 uncultured Gammaproteobacteria bacterium
GTATAAATTAGTTCATCGTTTTGTTCAAACTCACTTTTTTGCGACTCACTTCTATAAAGCCACTCTAAATATCCCCGGTCAATCGCCTTAACCTCAACAAAAGTTTTTCCTGCGTATTTACCAAATGCGAAATTGGTTAATAAAATGGGTGTTTGCGTTAGCTCCAGCATCTTATCTATAACTTCATTATTGGAATTAAAAGCGAATTTATTTTTAACCGCGTCTTTTAAATAATTAAATAAAGCCTCCAGGACAATAACATCCCCGCGGGCATCGTGGGCCGGCGCCGCTACGTTTAAATTCAGAAAATATCTTAAATATTGTAAATTATACTGCAAGCTTTCCACTAAATGCCGGGATAGGCGCAAAGTATCAATATATTTATTAGTCTCCACCCCTTCATTTTTTAATATCATAATATCAAAAGGCGCGTTATGGGCAACCAGAATATTTTCGAAAAGTATTTTTATTAAGTTTGCCTGAGGCTCGCTTTGGTCAAAGATAGGCTTATCCGCCACCATTTCATTGGTAATATGATGCGTGGCCATGGCGCCGTAAGAGATGGGCGCGGGCGGTTTAAAATACTCATTTATTTCTTCGCCGCTATCTATATTTTTATAGGCTAACTGAACCAGCCGGGCCTTTTCGTCTTTATCAGTAGTCTCGGTATCTAATAATATAATTTGCATAATTATCTAATTTTTATTTTTTAATATCTTTTAGTGTTTTCTTTTTTTCGCTTTTTAATTCCTTAATATGTCTTTCCGGCGGTAAATTTTCCGGTGTTGTTCCGCCTATATCTTTGATTGTCTGCCGGACTTTGCCCCCAACCATAAAGTGCGTTTTTGACGCCAGCTCGTCGCCTTTTATTTTATCCTTTTTAATTTTTCCATCCGTCTGCGTAATTCTAAATAAATTAGCGGCCAATTCTGTTGTTCCGGCTCGGTCCAAAAATTCGCCCTTTTTTATTCCTTTTTTATTTTCAATTTCATTTAACGGCATCCCATACAATCCGCGATAACCGGAATTATTGAATGACCCGAATTTAGTTACGCCGGCTCGCTTGGCCGTGCTAAATAACTTCTTATTCTCCGCGGTTACTTCAACTCTGATAAATAATCTCTTGTCGGCCTCTGGAAGATTATCAAATATTTCCTGCTTGCGGGTTTGGACCGCAAAATATGTTTGCGCTAAAGCAATCTCTTGCTTTCCCGGATCGCCATTTTGAGCTATCAGATAGCAAGCGTAACGGTCCAATTTCCAATCCCTTACTTTTCTTACCGAATCTGAGCCAATTTTTACCATTTTAACCAATTGGTTAAAATGGTTATCAACAGCCTGTCCGCTATTAATGCAAGCCTTGGCGGCGCGAGCGATAACTTCCTCGGCTTTCTGCCAATTTGGATATCCTAAAATCGTCATCAATTCTCTGGCTTCCCAATAATCAACCCCGTTTTCATCAGTCTTTTTAATGCTTTCAAAATCTTTATTAATTGAAGCGATTGCTATTTCATTTGTCATAAATTTATTTAATCAGTTTATACTTATTATCTTTACAATGCCATATCACCGCCCATAAATCCCCTGCCGGCGCTTAATGGACAAAACTAAAATAATAATCTTATTTTTGTGAACCCTATAAAAAACTTCATTCTACCCTTTTATATTTCTTATTTCTATAAACAAAACGATATTTTTTTATATCTTCGTCTAGAACTTTTAACTCTTCTTTATTACTAAATTCTTCTCTTTTATCATAACAATGTCCTTCTATTTTATAGCCTCTACCTTTTCTGCTAAAATATATTTCCCCTATTTTATTGTTTATAATAGCAAAACTCCAATACATAATTTTAAAATAATATTAATTCCAATTTTTCCCTTTTATTCTTAAAAACTTAAAAAATCTGTCTTATATTAAACTAAATCGCTTAACATCTGCTTATTTATAATTTTACCCTCTCACCTCCTAAAATGCAAATAAAAAAAGCCGAGTGTAAATCGGCTTAAACCCCCTCCTGAAAAAACGACGGCGGGAGTGAAATCCTCCTTATAGTGACTGTTATCCCGTCTCTTCGTTTAAAAATTATGGGATGTCTCTTAAATTCGCCCCGACGGTCCTCAAACCTGGCCTTTTTTTTGTCCCCGTAATTCCGGCTAAAAAAGGCGGGGTTTTCTCTTAAATAAGGCCAGGCGTCCTGTACCTGGGCATAAAATCTTTTACTGCCCGGCGCCTCTAAATGTTCGGCCAGAAGCAAGGCGGCGTCAGAATTTATTCTACAACTTTTGGCAAGAGCAAAGCCTACGGCCTTCTTTAAATCCAGTCTTTTTTGACACCAAGCACAACCGGCTAAACGCTCTAAATATAATGCTTTTTTAGAGCTCTCCATATTCAGGGAAATTGCAAAAATTACATCGTTGCTCAGGCATTCAGCCGTTGGAATAAAATTCATGGCTTTTATTTCCGCTGACAGCCCTTCGGCCTCTTGAAAAAAACGCCCTACGCTGGCCCGCGCTAAATCTATCATTTTTTTTGCGCAAACTACCAGACAAAACTTTTTTACAACCTCAGCCATTTCTGTCATTTCCTCGCTCCTCCTATTTTTTTATGAAATATTTATACTTACCCTTACTTTAACACCTCACCCTTTAAAATGCAAATAAAAATACCACTTGTAAATAACAAAAGTGGTATTGTTTTTTGGGGTCGCGAACGGCCTTCTTATCTTCCTGACGGCCAGTGCGAAAACAATCCAAATCTTTTTTTCCCGCTGATTCTCTCCTCCCTGACCAAAACGGCGCTGCTTCCCGCAAATCTGAACTCTAATATGCCCTTGTACATAACAGGGCCGTCCGCGTAATAATGCGTTTCTTCAACGAGCAGATGATTCGGACCCGGATTCTTTTTTACAATTTCAAGCGCCCGGGCAAAGCCGATTTTTATTTCTTTGTCTTGCTCGGTAAAATAGGCGGTGGCGGTATGGGCAATACCGGATAAGCCATAATCCCAATCATAGGTATATTGAATCTCAAGAGTTCCGGCTTGGGCGGCTGACGCTAAAAACATAGTGAAAAATAAAGCGGATAATAAAACCAACACCCAACTTCTTTTCTTTCCTGATTTTTTCATGATTCCCTCCTTTGTTTGTTAATGTGGATTTTGTTGTTTTTTGCCTGCGGCCAACCTTGACCCTAAACCCCCTTTAACTTCAAAAATAATATATTATTTCTAATTTACCACCTTGTTCCCTAAAATGCAAATAAAAAAGCTTGGCCGTTTTTGGGCAAAGCTTAAGTTTAAAACCGGTTATACATTTTCGCAAATGATTTTTAGCGCCCTTCTTATGGGCTCGGCCGCTCCCCAAAGCAGCTGGTCTCCGACTGTAAAAAGCTGGATGTATTTTCCTCCGAAGCAGGCCTTATGCAAGCGGCCGACAGCGATATCCAGAGTCCCGGAAACAGCCGCCGGAGAAAGAAATTTAATGGTGTCTTCCTTGATATTCGGAACATACTTTATCCACCGGTTGGCTCTGCTGATTATTGCCCTAACGGCATCTAAGTGAATACTTTCCTTAAGCTTTATTAAAAGACTCTGGCTGTGGCAGCGCATTGCTCCGATGCGCACGCAAAGGCCGTCAATTGGAATTTGTTTTTCCTCTGGCCGCACCCCTAGAATTTTATTGGTCTCAACCATTCCCTTCCACTCTTCTCTGGTTTGGCCGTTTTCCGCCGGTTCGTCAATCCAGGGAATTAAATTAAAGGCCAGAGGCGCGCCAAAATTTTTCATGGGCAGACCATGCCTTAACGAATAGGTAACCTGCCTATCCAACTCAAGTAAATCTTCGGCTAGCGTCTCCTTAGGTAAAGGCACATTGGCGCTGATATAATGCATTTGCTCAATCAGCTCTAACATGTGTTTGGCCCCGGCTCCGGAAGCGGCCTGATAAGTTGCCGCGTTTATCCATTCCACCAAATTATAACTAAACAACCCCTGACAAGCCATCAGCATCAGGCTAACCGTACAATTTCCGCCGCTAAAAATTTTCAGGCCGTTACTTAAATTATAGACAATAAGGCCTTCATTCACCGGGTCAAGAACAATCATGCCGTCAGAACGCAAGCGCAAAGCCGAAGATGAGTCCAGCCAAATCCCATTCCAGCCGCTTTCCCTGATTAGCGGGAAAAATTCATTGGTCCAGCCGCCGCCCTGACAAGTGACAATTACGTCACAATCTTTAAAAGCAACCACGTCCTCGGCGTCTTTTATCGGCTCGCCCAAAGGACCGTTTTTGCCTGACTGGGAAGTGCTGAAAAATGACCAGTCAAAAGAAGGATTAAAATCATTTTCTTGCCTCATTCTTTCCAATAAAACCGACCCAACCATTCCCCGATAACCAACTATTCCAATATGCATAGCTTCCCTCCTCGTTGTTAAAATGT
>CAYMCJ010000067.1:0-4362 GCA_964388985.1 uncultured Gammaproteobacteria bacterium
TGTTTTGATTTTTATAAATATTATAAATATCTTGGGAAATTTAGTTTTTATTTGCATAATACTTGGTTTTTATTTAAATTACTTTGGCAAAAAGTAGAGGGGGAAGCGATTATTTATACAAGAGATTTAGAAATCGCCTGGTTGTTTAATCTTAGGAGGCATAAAGTTATTTTTGAAGCTCATAGTTTTTCTGAAAAAAATAGAAAATTATTTTTTTTTCTTGCAAAAAAAATTAAAAAAATTATTGTTATTACAGAAAAGCTTAAAAGATTTTTTTTGTCGCACGATATTTTGTCCGAAAATATTATGATTTCTCCCGATGGAGTTGATTTGGATATTTTTGATTTGGATATTTCCAAAGAAGATGCGAGAAAAAAAACTAACTTGCCAAGAAATAAAATAATACTGGGTTATACCGGAAGTTTTAAAACTATGGGTGAAGATAAGGGGATCGCAATTATTTTGGATTCGCTGAAAATTTTGTCAAAAAAAAGTAAAGATTTGTTGTTTGTGGCAATCGGTGGTAGTGAAGTTGATATAAATTATTATACAAAAAGGGCAAAAGATAAAGGAATTGATGATTTGGTTTTATTTTTAAAAAGAGTGGATATAAAAAAATTAGCTATATTTCAAAAATCTTTTGATATTTTATTAATGCCCTTTCCCTATAGTAAACATTATGCTTTTTATATGTCGCCATTAAAGATGTTTGAATATATGGCAAGCAAGCGACCAATTATTACTTCAAATTTACCAAGTATAAAGGAAATTTTAAACGAAAATAATTGCGTTTTTTTTCAATCCGATAACCAGAAAGATTTGGCAGAAAAAATTATATTTTTGCTGGCCAATAAAAATTTGGCTGATAAAATTTCGGAGCAGGCATATAGAGAAGTTAAAGATTATACCTGGAAAAAAAGAGCAGAGAAAATTATTAATTTTATTAGTTATTAAATATTTTATGAAAAAAGCATTAATTACGGGTATCACCGGGCAAGACGGAGCCTATTTGGCAAAATTATTAATAGAAAAAAATTATAAAGTATATGGTTTGGTTAGGCGGATTGTAAATAGGAGTTTTAAAAATTTAGAATATTTAGGGGTGGCTAATAAGGTTGATTATTTTGATGGAGACTTAACTGATGAAGCATCTTTAGTTAATGCTGTTAAAAAAATATATCCTGATGAGATATATAATTTAGGAGCTCAATCCTTTGTCGGGACTTCTTGGGACCAGCCGATATTAACAAGCGAAATTAACGCGATGGGAACTTTAAAATTATTAAATGCGGTGAAAAATAATTGCCCGACAGCAAAATTTTATCAAGCTTCTACTAGCGAAATGTTTGGCAATAGCAATAAAGATGGTCTTCAGGATGAAAAAACTCCTTTTCACCCAAGAAGTCCTTATGCTATTTCTAAACTTTTTTCTTATTGGATATCAGTAAATTTTCGTGAGAGTTTTAATATGTTTTGCTCTAATGGTATTTTATTTAATCATGAATCTCCTATAAGAGGATTAGAGTTTGTATCTAGAAAAATTACGAACGGAGTTGCAAAAATAAAGCTAGGTTTTTCAAAAGAAATAAGACTTGGTAATTTAGATAGTAAGAGAGATTGGGGATTTGCCGGAGATTATGTTGAGGCTATGTGGTTGATGTTACAGCAAAAAAATCCTGATGACTTTATAATATCAACTGGCGAAACGCATAGCATAAAAGATTTTTTAAAAATTGCGTTTGCGCATGTTGGTATAAATGATTGGGAAAAATATGTAAAAATTGATCCACGCTATAAAAGGCCGGCAGAAGTATATACATTAAAAGGAAAGAGTGAAAAAGCTCAAAAAGAGTTAAATTGGTTGCCAAAAGTTAAATTTGAAGAGCTTGTTAAAATGATGGTTGAAGAGGATTTAAAAAATTGTAAAAAATAATTTTTTTATGAAGAATATAATATTACTGCCAACTTATAATGAAAAAGAAAATGTAAAAATAATTATCCCTGAAATTTTTAATTTATATCCTGACGTGCGCGTTTTAGTAATTGACGATAATTCCCCCGATAAAACTTCCGAGGTCGTGAAAGAATTAATGCAAAAGTATCCGAATTTATCAATTTTGGAGCGGCCCAAAAAGACAGGTTTGGGTGATGCCTATAAAGAAGCGATTAAGAAAGTCAGAGTAAACAAGGAAATTAATTTGGTTATTACAATGGATGCCGACGGTTCGCATTCCCCTGAGTATTTAAGAGATTTTTTTGTTAATAACAATAGTTTTGATTTAATTATCGGCTCGCGGTATGTTAAAAATGGCGGGGTGGAAAGCTGGGAATTATGGAGAAAATATTTAAGCCGTTTCGGGAATTTATACACCAAAGCTTTGACCGGTTTAAAAATAAACGATTTTACCGCTGGTTTTATGTGCATTAAAAGAGAATTGCTGGAAAAAGTTAATTTAAATGAAATTAGTTCTTCCGGCTACCCATTTCTGATAGAGTTAAAATTCTTTCTAATTAATAATTTTAAAGCTAAAACTAAAGAAATTCCGATTATATTTAAAAGTCGTCGGGAAGGGGAATCAAAATTGTCAAACCAAACCATTGGCGATGGCATAAAAACAGCTCCAAGACTTTTTCTAAAGCGATTATGGCCAAGGAAATAAACTGTCCTATTTGCGATTCAGAAAAAATTAATAATTACGCCAGTAAGAATGGATATAGGTTATATCAATGTTTAGATTGTGATTTAGTTTTTGTTTGGCCGATTCCTGTTAATGTTAGCAAAATTTATGGGAAGCAGTATTTTAAAGCCAATAAAAAAGAAAAGTCAGCCGGATATATTGATTATGAAAATGACAAGGAGCCAATGAAGAGGGTTTTTGAAAATTGCTTGGATGAATTTGAAAAATTAACCAAAGGAAGAAAAGTTTTTGATATTGGTGCTGCCACCGGGTATTTTTTAGATTTAGCCAAACGAAGAGGGTGGAAAACCGCCGGAACGGAAATTTCGGAATATGCTGCCGAATTGGCCAAGAAAAAAGGACATGATATTTTTTGTGGTGATTTGTTTGAAAAAAATATTACCAAAATTTATGACGTTGTTACGATGTGGGATGTCCTAGAGCACTTAAAAGATCCCGGACGTTATCTGCAGTCCGTTAACAAATTATTGGTTAATGGCGGGGTATTGGCGATTAATACGATAGATAAAGGAAGTTTATGGGCAAAATTTTTCGGAAAAAAATGGCATTTAATTATTCCTCCCGAACATCTATTTTACTTTTCCCAGAAGAATTTAAAAATATTATTGAAAGAAGCGGGATTTAAAATAATAAAAATAAAAAAAATTGGCAAAAAATTTTCTCTGCCGTATATTTTTAGCATATTATATTCCTGGCAGAAATTAGAAATTTGGCATTTACTTCTGCAATTTTTTAATAAACCATTTTGGAGAAGATTTTCAATCCCGATAAATTTAAGAGATAATATTTTTATAATTGCTAGGAAAAAAGCATGTTAATTATTTTAAAAAAGCATTATTTAATTTTAATTTTAGCTTTAATTGTAGGTAGTTTAACTTTGTTACCGCAGTTTTTTGTTGTCAAGGCATTAGGAGTTGATTTTAAAGGTGTTTATCGTATGGTTAGCAACGATGAACCGTATTATTTAACTCGAGCGCAAGAAATAAAAGATGGTCACTCATTTTTAGCCAACACTTATTTAACCGAGCATAAAAATAGCGCGCCGTCTCAATTTTGGTTGCCGGATTATTTGCTGGCCAAACCCTTGTCTATTTTAGGGATAAATGTGTTTCATGGTTATCTTTTTTATGATTTTTTCTTAACTTTTATTTTGACGGTATTGACTTATGTTGTAGTTTACCTTTTAACTAACTCTAAATTTTATGCCTTAATTACCGCCACTATATTACATTTAGGTTTATTTTTAGAAGAATTTAACCGTTCTCCTAGCCCACAATTTAATTTTATTTTTTGGCTGCTGTTATTTATTTTATTACTTAAATATTTAGACCGGCCAAAAAATATTTTTATTATAATTTTAGGTTCAATCAATCTTGGATTATTGTTTTATTTGTATCCTTATTACTGGATGTTTTACTTAACTTTTATCGGAATATTTATTATTTTGAATTTGTTAAAAGATAAACGATTTAATTTTTTACCTTATTTGTATATGATAATCGGTGCCTTAGTAATTGGTTTGCCTTATTTTATTTCTGTTTATAATAATTTAAGAGACATAACTTATAATGATTCTCTGGCCAGAATAGGTATGATAGAAACTCATTTTCCTTCAGGTATAAAGATAGTTTTTTTGTCTTTTATAATTATATTTTTAACTTGG
>CAYMCJ010000068.1:0-4249 GCA_964388985.1 uncultured Gammaproteobacteria bacterium
GGCGGAACGAAAAAAAGAGGCCAACTTTAGAAGCTGGCCCTTTGACATGTTTGATTTGTCGTAATCAACGTTTGTGTTCTAAGAAATGTAATTTAAGCCTCCCACCCACGCTCGCTTCTTTCACGGTGAAAGTCACGGGGTGTAAATGCTCTTCAAAATGAGATCTGGCCGGAAAATCCCTTTGCTCTCCTTGAACAAAGACCATATCTGCGCCCAATAATACTTCGGGTGGAAAAAATTTTGCAAGGTATTCAGGAATATTCCTCGTTATCGCCTTTGCTCCTTCACGATACAAGACACCTTTTTCACTTTTTTGACCTAAGTCTAAATTTGATACTTCAGACATAGCCCCCCCCTTTTTTGTTCTAAACGATTTTGAAGCATATTTTTTAGTCAAAAAAATCTGATTTGCCATCGCCGGCTTTTAAGGACAGACATTCTTCTTCACGGTTAGGAAACATACAACTTAAACATCTATCAACTCCTCCCTCTCCGTCGGAATATTTTTTGACTAATTCGGAGTCAACGCAGCGCATAACGCTTTCCTGGCCAAAATTTTCTCCGCATATTAAACAATTTTTTTCAGACATTTCAGCCTCCTTATAGCTAAAATTTATATTAAATTTAAATAATGTTATAATATAGCATTTTTATTAAAACTTGTCAATTATCCAAAATAAAAAAACCGGAGTTCGCAATGAATTCCGGTTGTTGGTATTAGCCTATGGCAGAAGTAAATTGAGCAAAACGCAATATTATTTGTTTCAATCTGATAAATACCCATTTTATTGCCCTGCCTGAATCAATAAAAACCCATTTTACCAGACAAGGTATAAATTCCATAATTATATAGGCAAAAGCCGTGAAAATCGCGAGTCCGGCGACAAAGACCACTCCCGAGGCAAGAACGATAAAAAAAATAATCGTTTTTGGCAGGCCGAAGAGAAAGTAAATAATCATGGCCCAGTATTTATCTATATCTTCCGCGTCAGGCTCAATAATAAGCGGATAATCCTCTCCTACGGCTAAATGCCAGATGTATCTGACCAATCCGACGTTGAAAAGCCGAAGAAATGCCCAAACAGCTCCTAAAGAGAAATTTATCAAAAGCCAATATCCGAGCGTATAACCCAAATATTTTATTTCCAATATTTCCGTTATCATATCCCCTCCTTTTTGGTTATAAGGGTTAATAATTTTTTTGGAAAAAGAACAAAGTAGATATTTAAATATAATACCTTATTTGTGGTATTCACTGATTAACTTAAAAAAATATCTCCAGCTATCCCCTGTCCGGCAAAGTTCCTTGGTGTCATTTAGGCATTTTTCGATAACAACTTTTGGATTATTTTTGCAAACTTTAAAAACCGCATTTCTTTTAAAATTAGGGATTCCTAATTCATTAATTACTCTTAAAGCCAATTCCTGCCATTCATAAGAAGGCGGTTTTTGGGTTGGCTGCCTATCTTTAAATATATCTTTTATTTTCTTAAATTCACTATTTTTTCGCATATAAGCCTTGAATTTTAATATAAATTATGCTATTATTAATAATATTATACCAAAAATATGTCAAAAATATTACCAATTATAAAGCATCCTAACCCAATTTTAAGGAAAAAATCAGTTAAAATCAATAAGAAAGATTTAAAAATTCAGGAATTTCAGCAATTATATTTTGATATGGCTGAAACTATGTTAAAAGAAGACGGCTCCGGCTTATCCGCGCCGCAGATAGGAAAAAATATACGTTTTATTACTGTCAATACAAAAGACGGAGTTTTAGGTATGATTAATCCGGAAATAATAAAAAAATCATGGGCTACGGAATGGCACGAAGAGGGCTGTTTGTCTATTCCTAATATATACGGAAAAATTAAAAGAAATAAAAAAGTTAGCTGTAATTTTATTGATATTAAGGGAAAGGAAAAATTAATTGAAGCTTGTGGCTTAATGGCCTTTATAATTCAGCATGAAATTGACCATTTAAACGGAATACTTTTTATTGACAAGGCCAAAGATATAGAAAAATTAAGTTAAGTTATTTTTTCCTTCGAAAAAAAGTCGTCACTACCAGCCTCGCCAGCTTGTCTAGGCGGGCGAAGGTGGCACACGCAAATAAAGCTAAAATAATAAAAATTAACGATATTTCCCGATAATATTTTAAAAGTAATTCCTGGTTAGAGCCAAAAGCATAACCAAGTGTGGCCAATACGGTTACCCAGATTCCGGAGCCCAATAAAGTAAACAAAACAAAATTTTTAAAATTCATTTTTGAAAATCCGGCTGGCAGGGAAATTAATTGCCTGACTACGGGGATTAATCGGCCTATTAGGGTAGAAATATTTCCGTATTTTAAGAAAAATTCCTCGGATTTTTTTATTTTTTTTGAACTTATCAGCAAAATTTTGCATAGTTTGCAATCCGCTAATTTGTAAATTATCGCTCGTCCTAAATAATAAGCCAGAAAATAATTAAAAATGGCGCCGATTAAACTGCCAATTATACCTGATAAAATAACCAAAAAAATATTCATCTCTCCCTGCTGGGCCAAATAAGCGGCCGGAGGAATTATAATTTCAGACGGCATAGGAATAAAAGAACTTTCCACGGCCATTAGAAATATAATACCGGCATAGCCCATGTTTTGACTGATTTGTAGAAAAAAATCAATAAAATTTAACATAAATACTGCAAATTATCACCGCCTCGGCCACCGCATTCTGCGAGGTAAACGGGATCCCGCCCATAGTAAATATAATAAAGTGGCGGGACGAATAAGTACAAATATACAAATTATAAATTGTCGCCTGTTTTACCTTACTCGCTATGGCAGGCGAATTTATAATTACTTGATTACAATTATTTACAATTAATTACTAAAAGTAAAAAATTGTAATTTATGGTAAATAGGTAAATGCAAACGATAGCAAATAATTGCAATAATAATATTATAACACATGAAAGGTAAAGATAAAATTCGCACAATTTTTATAGGCACCCCTGATTTCGGGATACCTTCTTTGAAAAAATTAGTTAATGATGAACGGTTTGAAGTAGTAGCCGTTATTACCAGTCCTGATAAAAAAGTAGGCCGACAGTATATTATTACTCCTCCGCCTATAAAAGTTGAAGCGGAAAAATTAAATTTGTTGGTTATTCAACCTCTCCAAATTGTGGAAATAAAAAATAAAATACAGGATTTGAAGCCGGATATAATGGTTGTAGCCGCTTATGGGCAGATAATATCTGAAGAAATATTATTTATCCCCAAATTTGGTTCAATAAATATTCACGGTTCATTATTGCCCAAATATCGGGGTTCCGCCTGTATTCAAGCCCCTATTTTAAACGGCGACCAAAAGAGCGGAGTTACAATTATATTGATGGATGAAAATATAGATACCGGACCGATTTTAAATCAGTCCGAAGTAATTTTATCCGCCAAGGAAACCAGCGCCAGCTTGTATAAAAAATTATCAATTTTGGGAGCTGAGATATTAATTCCGACTTTGACGGATTATATAAACGGTAAAATTAAACCGCAAAAACAGGATAATTCAAAAACAAGCTATACCAAACAGTTCAAAAAACAGGACGGACAGATTAGCTGGAATAAGGAAGCAATAGAGGTTGAACGTTTTATTCGCGCCATGAATCCCTGGCCGGGAGCGTTTTCTTATCTTAACGACAATTTGATGTTAAAAATATTGGAAGCTGACTTTAGTTTGTTTAATGATGATAAACGTAAAATTGGTGAATTATTTTTATATAACAATCAATTGGCAATAAAATGCTTAAAAAATGTTTTGGTTATTAAAAAACTGCAAATCCAAGGAAAAAAAGAAATATCATCAGATTCCTTTATTTCAGGATATAAAAAATATATCGGGCAAATTTTAAAATAATAAAAAAGCACCCCGGCGTTTTTAAGCGCCAGAATGCTTTTTAATCCCCATGCTCCATAATTTACATTTTAACGTTTTCTTTTCATTATAAATCGCTGGAGCCATAACTTAAACGTTAAATAAGCTAATTTATATATATAGCTAATTATAATTTTTGTCAATACTTAAAAAAGTTGACAAAATGGGCAAAAATACTTAAATTATTGTGTATAAATACGGTTGTTTATTGTTGGAAAGCTGTTGATATTATGCCGGGTTCGTTCCGCCTATATTGGCGGAGACGTCAGGTTCTCCTATGATATGCCGCCATCGTCTAGTGGTTAGGACGCATGGTTCTCATC
>CAYMCJ010000069.1:0-4177 GCA_964388985.1 uncultured Gammaproteobacteria bacterium
TTGCATGGCTTCTTTGAAAGCTACGGCTTTGGCTGCGATGTTGTTTTCGTGCGGTCCTCCTTGGAAACCTGGGAAGACGGCTTTATCAATGTCCTTGGCAAATTTGGTTTTACACATAATCATGCCACCGCGCGGACCGCGGAGAGTTTTGTGAGTGGTGGTGGTTACGATGTCAAAAATTGGCACCGGGTTATCCATTTCTCCGGCGGCAATCAAACCGGCTGTATGGGCAATGTCCCCGAAGGTATAGGCTCCGACTTCAGCGGCGATTTCTTTAAATTTTTTCCATTCCACTTCGCGCGCATAAGCGCTGTAGCCGGCCACAATCATTTTTGGCTTTTCTTTTTTAGCGATTTGACTGACTTCATTCATATCAATCCGGCCGGTCTTTGAATCTACCCCATATTGGACAAAATCATAAAGCATGCCGGAAAAATTAATCGGATGGCCGTGTGATAAATGCCCGCCATGGTCAAGTTTTAACCCCAAAACCTTATCGCCCGGCTTTAAAAAAGCCATATAAACCGCCGCGTTAGCCGGCGAGCCGGACAGCGGCTGGACATTAACATGTTCGGCAAAAAATAATTTCTTGGCCCGTTCTATGGCAATGGTTTCCACGTCATCAATAACCTGATTACCGCCGTAATACCGGTGTCCGGGGTAGCCTTCGCTGTATTTATTTGTTAAAACTGTCCCCATCGTTTCCAACACGGCCTTGGATACATAATTTTCCGAGGCAATCAATTCCATTTCCTCGCTTTGGCGCTTCATTTCTCTTCTAACCGCCTCCATTATCTTACTATCCTGGGAAGCTAAATTATTATAGTTTAACATATATTTAATTCTAATAATAAAACAAGTTGTATCTTAATGTTATTTTATTATTAAGGTTTTGTCAAAAAAAAGGGACGGCCACAGGGTCGCCCATTGTTTTATAAACACGTCACATTATTCTTTGTCTTCTTTCTTTTTTGCTGTCATCGGAGTTATCCATTGTCCGTTTATTTTAACAACCTCTTTTTTCATTAACTCCAAAAAAGGTATACCAGCGTCAACAAAATGATTATCAGCAGACACTTGATCGTGTGTATTTCCCATTTTTTTTCTCCTATTTATACAACTTTTTATAAGTCATTTTTTCCAAATCTTTCCACCAATCGGTAAAATTAGTTTTTTTCATCTCAATAATTATTTTTTTAGCTGATTTAGTTTCCAAGGCTTTGGCCACATTATCAATCCAATTTTTCGCCATGTCATATCCCAAATCAAGATATTCCTTGGCCTGAAAAGCCGCTTCCAACCAATCGGCATCTTTAGCAACTACGCCTTCCTTGTTGCTCCTGTTCTCATACTCTAAAAAATATTTTTGCCATTTTTTTTCAATTTCATTTCCTAAATTTTTTATCTGGTCGCCAAAGGCTTGCTGTTCAGCTTTTTGATTGGAAAAATATCTGGACCCGATTTTATTCTGGTCTCCGATTCTGGCTTCGCCATTATCGTGTATTACCAACATGGCGACTACTTTTTCCGGATTAACATCGCCTTCCAAAACAGCCAAAATATAACCTATTTGAGCGGCCCGAAAAACATGCTCGGCTACAGTATCCGGATTTTTAACTCCAATAAACTGAAAACCGCTTCGCCTCTGCCTTTTTAATTGATTTATTTCAAAAATAAAATTTACTATTTTTTTAATATTCATAACATTAAACATATAATTTATCCTTTGGGGGGTTAAAAAAATTTTAACACTAAAACAAAAAAGAATCAAATATTTTTTATCATATACGTATCCTTTAATCTATAATCTAATTTTCTATAATATCCCCTGACTCCGACACCCGATATAACCGCTATTTTTTTATAGCCTTGCTGGCGGGCAATTAATTCGGCCTGGGCCATTAATTTTTTACCCAGACCGGCATGCTGAATTTTTCTGCCTTTCCCAACCGGCACCAGTTCGCCGTAAACATGAAGCTCACGGATTAAAGCGATGTCAGCACCCAATAAAACATTATTAAATTTTGCCAGCCGCAGACGGCAAAACCCATATAATATTTTTCCGCTTTTATCCGTATATTCTAAAAAATATTCGTCTCCCCGCGATGCCCCGTATTTAATAACATTAAATTTTAAATTTCTTGCTGTAAATTTACGCTCCCGCGCCTCCCGACACCTGATACACCGGCAATCTGCGCCCCTGTCTTTCATAACCTGCCGCAAATTGGTAATCATATTGCCGGCCATAATTGACTCTCCCGGGATATCGCGGATAAGTCTGATAATCCGCACATAAGCAGGAACAATATTTTTGCATTTTTTAATTAAATTCTGCAAAACTTTATCTGAATACGGTTTGTATTTTCCGACCCGCCACCATTTATAAAGAAGGCTACCTTTGGTTACGACGGTTGGATAAAATTTTATCTGGTCGGGCTGAAAACGTTCATCCGCAAAAAGCTGTTTAAACATTTTAAAATCCTTACCCGCGGTTGAACCGGGCAAACCGGGCATAATGTGATAAGTAACTTTAAAACCGTAATTTTTCAAAAGTTCAGTGGCAACCGCTATTTCTTTAACTCCATGGCCGCGCTGATTTAGCTTTAAAATTTTGTCGTCAATCGCCTGCGCTCCAAACTCAACGCGGGTACAGCCCAATTCCCGCATTTCTAAAATTTCTTTTTGGCTAATATAATCCGGCCGGGTTTCCAGGGTTAAACCGACAATTTTATACTTGGCTTTTTCATTCTTCTTCTGTTCGCTAATTAAAACCCTTTTTAATTCTTCTAACGGTTTAGTTATTAAAATTTGGGATCTATTTAAAAATTGAAAATTATTTGCCCCCGCAAATAAATTCGCTATGTACCAATATTTATATTTTTTCGGCAAAACGCTCCAAGTGCCGCCGATAACTATTAATTCTATTTTTTCCGGCTTATGGCCGTTAGCTTCCAGCGCCCGCAATCTTAACTGCACCTGCCGATAAGGATTATAATCGCAACAAATCGCCCGCATTACCGCCGGCTCGTTTGATAAATAACTTTGGGGAACATTTTTTTCAGTCGGACAATAAGAGCATCTGCCGGGGCAGGGATACGGCTTAGTCAAAACCGCTACCGGCGCAATGCCTGACAATGTCCTTATAGAACGTTTGCGCAATAATTTTTCCAATTTAAAATTTGGCTCTATTATCTTTTCTTTAACGCCTCTTTGATAAACTCTTAATATATCTGAATTCAGTAATATTTTTATGTGGTATTTTTTAGCCAATCTCCGCTTAATTTTCATTAAGTCTTTTATATCTGAAATATTTGATTTTATTAATTCCAATATTGCCTTTTTCATACCTTTTTTGATATAATTAATATATTATTAATACTTAATCACAAAACTATGACAAAAACAAGAATTTTAATTATTTTTGCCTTTGTTTTATTGCTGGCCTTACCTTTAACCGCTAAGGCTTTTGAAATAAAATCGGGCAGCACAATTTATATTGCCGAAGATGAAACAATAAAAGGCAATCTATATGCCGGCGGAAATATTATTACTGTTGACGGCACGGTGGAGGGTGATGTTATCTGCGGCGGACAAACCATAAATATCAACGGCATAGTGGGGGGTGATGTTATCTGCGGCGGACAAACCATAAATATCAACGGCACAGTAGGGGGAAACATCCGCGTAGGCGGCAATTCCATTAACCTTAACGGCCAGGTTGCCCGCAATGTTATGGCTTTTGGCCAAGCGATTAATTTAGGCAAAAGCGCTGAAATCGGCTGGAGCATGCTTATGGCCGGACAAAGGGGAGAAATAAGAGGAAAAATTGACAACGATTTATACGGCGGCGCCTCTGAAATTAATATTGCCGGCAAAATCGGCAATGATGTTAGATTAAAACTTGATAACAGCAAAGACAAGTCTTTAACAATTGCCCCGGGAGCCTCTATAGGCGGAAATTTAACCTACACATCAAAAAATGACGCCTCTATTGCTGATAATGTTTCAATCACGGGCGAAGTAACTCATAATCTGCCTGAAGCTAAAAATTACAAAAAAGGCATATTAAAAGGCTGGGCGGCCGGAAAAATATATTCTATCTTTGCCAGTCTGGTGATTGGCCTGGTCTTAATCAGCTTATGGCGCAAACAAATATTGGAAATAACCGACAAAATGC
>CAYMCJ010000070.1:0-4019 GCA_964388985.1 uncultured Gammaproteobacteria bacterium
CCCTTTTTTAAAAGTTGCTAAATATTTTTCATTATTTCGTCTAACGTTTCGGCATTATCCGAAGTTGCGATAGCAATTTGGGTGGAGCGAAGCGGAACCGGATATGCCGTGTTATGTGATGTAATAAAAATTTTTTTTCCTTATTATTGAATTCAATCGGGGCAAATTTATTTTTATCTTAAGAGATATACTTCATAAATTGACTTATCATGCTCTTTGGATTTTAGGTCTTTTCTCTCAATTATCTGCAAGCCAGCTTCTTGGCACATTCTTTCCATTTCTTCTTGAGTGATCACATAATCATCAAATTCAATATATTCTCCATTTACTAACTTAATCTTGAGGCTGAACTTATTTTCTTCTACTTTGCGAACTGATAATGTTTCGGAGTCAAGTTCCGAGCCAAATAAGTCCGCGTTGGTATTTACCACATAAGCAAGCCCTTCATCGGTTTTTATTTCCTTGATTTTCTTAAGGATTTTCAATCTATCAGCAAGCGAGGCTGTCGTTAAAATGTTTACCAGAAGGACAGTTTTAAATTTTCTATTTGTTTCGAAAGATGTAAAATCCGCTTTTTGAAAATCAAATTTGTCATCGCTTTGCAATTGGCTATTTAAATCAATTCCTGACACTTTATACCCTCGCTCACATAAAAGACGGGAAAAATATCCCTTGCCACAACCAACATCAAGTATCGGCTCTGTAAGGTTTGCTTGTTCAAAAAATGGTCTCAAAAGCTCTTCCTTAAAAACTGTGGGAGTTTCATACTTATTTAAGATCTCTGACCAATCTATCCGCTGATCATTAATTTCACTTTGTCTTTTCTCTTGTGGATTTGTGAATTTTTCTCTCATAAAAATAAATTTGCCCCGATTGAATTATTTAAAAAAGAAAAGAAAGAATTTTTTATTATTTCACATAACGTTTGTGATAACCGAAGTTTTCTGGAACAAAGTGAAAGAAAATTTGGGAAAATGCCGAGCTGAGGCATTTTCCGGTTATCACTTGTTATACGCCCTGAGTTAATTCCTCATTATTAAAGTAATAAAGAAAAGAATTGGCTCAAGCGCAGCGTGGCCGGAGCGGTAGCGGAGGAGTAATAAAAAGCCTCCTCCGCTTTAATTCATTTTTTGGCAATTTATTTTATATCGGTTTAGAAAAATTCTTGGTTCAATTGTAGTCTTAATTTTTCTCTTTCGTTGTCAATTTTGTTCATTTTTTCCTGCGTGATTTTTCCTTCCTGATATTTGATGTAACTTTCAGCGCTTTTGATAATACTGTCTCTCCAGCTAGTAAAAATGTCGCCGTTCATAATCCGTTCGCGTTTTTCATCTGGATAATCCTCGGGTAAGTTTAAGTCTTTTTCAAAAACCCTCAATAATTCTTTATCGTCAGGTTTTTGCCCCGCCTCAACAGCGCTTTTAACGAAAGAGAAACAAGAATCAAGGATTTCTCCATCACTCTCGTTGACCGTTTTAAAAGTGTTTTCAAGTTTGTTTTCGTTCATAATTTTGATAGTGTTAATAATTATTTAACAAGCTACACAAAAAATAAATTGCCAAGAAATTAATTATTATAAAAGAGGCTTTTTATTATTGTGTACAACATATGCGTATATCGGAAGTTCGCCGAAGCGGAGCGGAGGCGAATTTGGGTGGAGCCCCGGTCGCACCGGGGCGTAACCCGATATACGCTGTTAGCTGATGTATATGTTTTTCTTTGTCCGCTTGTGGCGGACAACTCTTAAAAAGAATTCAATTTTGTTTTTTTGTTTTGGGCTAAAAAAAGAGGGGATAGGGGTGAATTTTTTTAGCCCAAAATTCCTTATATTTTGTTAATTTCGCAATCTATAATTATTTTGTCATGTTATATGCCTGAATAACTAAGGCAAGAATATCATTTAAGACATATTTATTGTTTATGTCTTTTGGTGCTAAGAATACTATTTTATTCATATTTCCCCAACCAAAATTTTTAGGTACTATTTCAGTTAAATTTTTAGGGTCATCGATTTTGTTATTTATGGTCCTTAATATAATCCGTAAACGATTGTTCTTTTTCTGTACTGCTAATGCAATAAAATTTACTGAAGTTTTGTAGATTATTTCCGATGAAGTTGTATATCGTTCAATCTCAGAACTTATATCTAGCACCTCAGCGTGGAAAGCCTCATATAATGTTTCAAGTTCTTTTGATGCTCCATCAAAATGTTCTTCAACCGTCTTAGCAGATTTATGTTCTTTTTTATTTTTCAAAGACGTGGTTTTCTGTTGTGAAACATTTATCTTTGAACTTTTTATTAATTGCTCTGGTTCTTCTTCTCGTACAATTGCGAGTGTATTATTTTCGTAATAAGTATATTTCCATAATTCAGCACCAAGAACAGGGGCTAAACATTTATCGTCCATATTATATTCTTGGGCGAAACATATAATTCTGATATTTGAAAAATCAATATCGCCTTTGATATTTAGGTTTTTTCTTACTAAGAGTTCGAAAGAATCTGGGTTTTGTTTGATCCAGGCTACGTATCTATTGGCTTGAGAAAGTTGTCCTTTTTCTGTTGTTTTTTTGTATTCAATAACCACTGGTCGATTACTATTGTCAATACCTAAAGTTTCAATCCGTCCATGTTTGTCGGTAATATGCTCGTCTTTTATGTAACGAATTTCAAAAAGTTCTTCCAAGTTTTTGTCTATAAGCTTATGAAGTTCTAATTCGCTTGTGAAATTTTTTGGATTAATTTTTGTTGCCTTGTCATTTTTTATTTCGAAAATCATATAATTGTATTTAAATTTTTGTGGCGGTTCTCAAAAAAGGGAATTAAAGGGGTGAATGCCCCTTGCCCTAAATTCCTTACTAAGAATTGGCAATATACGAAGTAGATTTGCCTTTGCCGACGGCTTTGATAATTTTTATTTTTTTCAATTTTTGCAGATGTAGTTGCGCCGTCCTTTTAGGTATAGACAAAATATCTTCAACGTCTTTTGCATTAATTCGGTTGACTTGATCTAAAAAATCAATAATTTTTAATTGTTCAGGAGTAAGATAAATTTGCGATTTGATTTTTCCATTAATATTACGATTAGCTAAGGGCAATATTTTGTTTTTTACTTCATCAATTTCATTTTTAAATCCTTTGACAAAATATTCCAGCCATGAAGTAATATCCGTGCGTCGTTCATCATAAGTTTTTCCTACGTTAATTGCTTTATAATAAGCTTGCCTGTTAGTATTATAATAATCTTCCAAAGCAAATAAGTGGCGGAAGTCATAGCCTCGCTGATAAAGCATTAGAGTGGCTAAAGCGCGCGCTGTGCGGCCGTTGCCGTCGTTAAATGGGTGGATAGCCGCAATTTCTAAATGGGCGATTGCGGCTACAATCACCGGATTTATATCCTTAGCTTCGCTATCTTTTAGCCAAGCGACAAAATCAGCCACAAGTTTTGGCACTTGTTTAGCTTCCGGCCCCGTATATAAAGTTTTCTGCGGCACGCCGAATTGTCGGCGCACTACATAAATCGGCCCGGGTCGGTATCGGCCAGAAAATTGTGGTGCTAAAGTTTTGTCTGTTACCAATTTATGAATTTTTAAAATTACTTTTTCGGTTATCGGTTTTTTATCGGCTACGACTTTTTCAATATATTTTAAAGCGTTTAAATAATTTTTTACTTCATAAATATCCCGATCCGGTGCGTCTATTTTTTTCTTGGCGTATAAAGCTTCAACCTGTCCCATATTCAAACGGTTGCCTTCTATTTCGGTGGAGTGGTGGGTCATGCGGATTACCGCCTGGCGACGCAAGCGTAATTCCTGCTGGGGCAGTATTTTTGCGCGATCAATTATACCTTTGGCTTCGGCTATAGCCGTAAGATTGGATAAAATTTTGTTATTTAAGTTATATTTAGGATTATACATAGTTTGAGCTTATATAAATATCATATCATAAAATATTGATTCGCGCAACATTCGCGCAACATTCGCGCAAGGAATTAGGGAGGGGCAAGGGGTGAATGCCC
>CAYMCJ010000071.1:0-3874 GCA_964388985.1 uncultured Gammaproteobacteria bacterium
GTTCATTTTGCTACCCCTTCCTTTTTTATATATTCGTATTCCCCCCCTTTTATATATTTTTTTATTTTATCATTATGCATAAAATTTGGCAAGTTAAGCCTAAAATTAAAGATAGTTTTATTAAAAAATATCCTGAATACAATCAGGTTATTTTGCAGTTGCTTTTTAATCGCGGCTTAAAGGAAAAGACTGAAATAGAGATGTTTCTAAATTCTGATTATAAAAAATTGTTTGACCCGTTTTTGTTTAAAGATATGGAAGCGGTTATGGAATTAATTATAAAGCATATTAAGACAAAAAATAAGATTACAGTTTATGGAGATTATGATGCTGACGGTGTAACTGCGGCTACGGTTTTAGGAGAAACTCTGGGGATTTTAAAAGCAGAAATAGACGTTTATATACCAGACAGAGTAAGCGAGGGCTATGGTTTAAATAAAAAAGCGATTGATGAAATTGCAAAAAAAGAGGTGGGGCTTATTATTACGGTTGATGGTGGTATCCGTAATCGGGAAGAGGTTAAATACGCTAAAAATAATGGTATAGATATTATTATTACTGACCATCATGTTCCGTCAGAAGAAAAAAAAGATTTGCCGGATTGCTTAATTGTTAATCCCCTGGTAAGCGCTGAAAATTATCCTTACAAGTCTTTGGCTGGGGTTGGAGTAGCCTTTAAGCTGGCCAGAGCATTAATAAGCAGAGCAAAATTACCAACCAAAGATAAGAAAATTTTAGAGGAAAAAATTTTGGATTTGGTGGCTATTGGCACGGTGGCTGATTGTGTCAGTCTTTTAGGCGAAAATAGAATTTTAGTAAAAAAAGGTTTAGAAATTTTAAATAAGACAAAAAGAATTGGCTTACAGGAATTAATTCAGGTAGCCCGTATAAATTCTGCAAATTTTTTAGAGAGTTGGAATATTGGTTTTCAAATTGGTCCCAGGCTTAATGCCGCCGGTAGAATGGAGCATGCCAATACCGCTTTTAAACTTTTAATTTCTAAAAATAGAAAAGAGGCGGCTAATCTGGCTGAACGTTTAAATAGCCGCAATGCGGAAAGGCAAAAAATTACAGAAGAAATTGTTTTGGCAGTTGAAAAGCAGATTGATTTAAAAAATAGAAATAACATAATAATTGGTATTTGTCCCAAAGGTGAGACCGTCTGGAATGAAGGCGTGGTTGGCTTAGTGGCTGGCAGGATTTGCGAAAGATATTATTTGCCGACTTTGATAATGACTAAAACTAAAGAAGGATTTAAAGGTTCGGGCCGGAGTATTTCCGAATTTAATTTAATTAAGGCAGTTGAAGATTGTAGCGAGTTTTTAGATAAATACGGCGGTCATCCGGCTGCTTGCGGCTTTAGTTTAAAAGAAAAGGATTTAGATTCTTTTATTAAAAAAATAACGAAGATTGCCAACGAAAAATTAAAAAATATCGAATTAGCGCCTAAAATTAATATTGATTGTGAGCTTGAATTTAATAAAATAGATGAGAATTTAGTTAATAATATAAATAGATTTTCTCCTTTTGGGCAAGACAACCCTAAACCTAAATTTGTCAGCCGTAAGGTTATAATTAATGATATTATGACCATGGGAGCGGATAAGCAACATATAAAATTTCGTTTTAACGGATTTTGGGGATTGGCCTTTGGTAAGGCCGAGGAGTGGAATAATTTTAAAATAGGTGATAAAGTTGATATAGTATATTATATTGAAAAAAATGATTTTAACGGACGAAGTGAGGTGCAGTTGAAGGTGGTGGATATAAAAGTAAATAATCAATAAGCAAATTTCAATAACCAAATAATACAAAATAATAAATAATAAAATTTTAAGATATTGGATATTGGATATTTGTTATTATATATTGTTTGATTCTGAATTAAATTCAGGATGATTATTGGTTATTAATTATTTAGATAACATGAATAATAAAAAACTTACAATTTATACAGACGGCGGCGCTAGAGGAAACCCTGGCCCGGCTGGAATTGGTTGTGTTTTGTATGATAAAGATAAAAATATAGTGGCGGAAATTTCAGAATATATCGGGGAAGCGACCAACAATCAGGCCGAATATAAGGCGGTGATAGCGGCCATAAAAAAGGCCAAGGAATTAGGCGCGGAAGAATTGGAATTTTATCTTGATAGCGAATTGGTGGTTCGTCAATTAAATCGGGAATACAAGGTTAAGAATAAAGAATTAGCCCCCTTGTTTGTGCAGATCTATAATGCTGTTTTGGGATTTAAAAAAGTAAGCTTTAATCATATCCGGCGGGAAATGAATGAAGAAGCGGACAGGTTGGCTAACAAAGCGATGGACAAGGGCATATAGCTCAGTTGGTTAGAGCGCATGATTCACATTCATGAGGTCGAAGGTTCAAATCCTTCTATGCCCACAAAATTTAATGATTTGGCGAACGTGCGAGTGAGCCATCCCGCTATTTGCGCAAATAAGTGGGACAAATCCTTCTGCGTCCACACTAAAAAACGGCTTGGTAAGCCGTTTTTTTAATTACTAAATTATAAATTGTAATTTAGGAATTTATAAGCCGTATTTTTTGATATTTTCATCGGCCAATTTTTGAATATATTTAATTTGTTCCTGACCATTTTTATTTTTGAATAAGTGGGCGAATCTGCCTTGCATTTTTAAATATTCCTCAACTTTAATTTGCGGTTGGGGCGTTTTTAGGACATTATTCAATAAGCCGTTTTCATATTCAAGCAAAGGGTAAAGTCCGGTTTGGGCCGCTAATTTACCGACTTTAATGGTTTGATTCGGCTCTATTTTCCAGCCGGGAATGCAGGGAACTAATATCTGGATATAACTTGGCCCTTTTGTTTTTAGGGCTTTTTTAACTTTATTGGTAATATCAAGCGGGAAGCCGGCCGTGGTTTGGGCAACATAATTTAAGCCGTGCGCCAAAGCAATGGCAATCATATCCTTTTTTCTTAAATGCGAGCCGATGGCATCAATTGTTTTACCAAGACCGGCTGGCGTGGTGGTGGTGCTGGCGGCCCAGGGGGTAGCCCCGCTGGCCTGGACTCCGGTATTGGCATAGGCTTCGTTATCGTAGCAAATATATAAAATGTCCTCGCCGCGTTCCCACATGCCGGAGATTAAGCCGAAGCCGATATCAAAAGTGCCGCCGTCTCCGCCCTGAGCCACGACCTTGGTGGTTTTATTTTTTTTCTGTTTTAAGGCCGCTTTAATTCCAGAGGCTATAGCGGCGGCGTTTTCAAATAGGGAATGAATCCAGGGCAGGCCCCAGGCGCTGGTCGGGTAGGGGGTAGTGGTAACTTCCAAACAACCGGTGGCATTAGCGATAATAACATCCGGACCGAGCGCATCGGCAACGGTCTTAGCCGCTATCATCTGCCCGCAGCCGGCGCAGGCGTTATGGCCGGGAGAGAGGAGAGTTTTTTGTTTGATTATTTTTTGAGACATAGTGAAAGAATTTCTAAATTACAATTTCTAATTTCTTTTTATATATTTAGTCATTTGAAATTATTACTTTTATTAGAAATTAGGTGAATTATAATTTAGAAATTTAATTTGCCGGTATAACTTTCTTAATATTATTAATATCTTTAATTTTTAATTTATCAATTTGCCCGACAAATTTTGAAGCATCAAGAATTTCAATTAAAATCGGTTTTTCATTTTTTGAAACGTGGATTATAAAATTTCCAAACTCGCGGACATGGCTAATTTGCCCCTTAGCTATTTCTAAACATATTATGTTGGTCTCATTGTCGTAATACATAGAAAATAGGAATAATTTATAATTTATAATATTAAATTGTTAAAATTATTAGAGTTTATAAATTTTTTATTTAATATTGTAAATTGTTTTTAAATTATAAAT
>CAYMCJ010000072.1:0-3820 GCA_964388985.1 uncultured Gammaproteobacteria bacterium
CTAAAAAGCCGTATTTTTATTACTACAAAATATATTAATTTAAAATCTATTATTTAACCTCTCCTAAATCCCCGTCTCCTTCCCTTAAACCTCTTATCCGGTCCGCCCCTTCTCTTTCTTGAATAATTTGTTGTTTTTGAGTAGCCCGCTATTTCATTGCTCCTGTCTATATCAATCTTTTTACCTCTAAAATTTACTTGTTTTAAATATTTTATTATTTCATCCGCCCGGCCTTTCTCAGCTGAAAAAATAGAGTGTTCCGGCATTATATTTATTCGGCCAATTTCAATCCCTTTTAAATTTTTATTTGAATTAATCAACGCAAAAAGATTTTTAACATCAAACCCATTTTTTTTGCCAAAATTAATTTTTAAACTAATATTATTTTTTTCCTCTCTTCTTTCGCCCTGAGCTAAAACTTTAGCATTTAAATCACAGGCATTTTTATAATCATCCATAAGATGATTAAATTTATGAATAACAAAATTCTTAATTAAATCTTCTTTGTTAATTTTTTTTAATCTATCTGCAATATTTAAAAAATATTGTTTATCATTAATTTTCTCAATATCTGTTTCCTCCACTTCTTTAATGAAATTATCAATCTGTTTTTTATAAATATCTTCTCCGCTGGGAATTTTTTTATATTCAATTTTTTTACCAATAAGATTCTCTATTTTTTTAATTCTTCCCACCTCTCTCGGGCTTAAAATAGAAATAGCCACCCCGCTTTTTTCGGCTCGACCCGTTCGGCCGCTCCGATGCGTATAAATTCCGTTTTGGTCAGGCAGATTATAATTTATAACGTGTGTTAAATCACTTACATCTATTCCTCTGGCCGCCACATCCGTAGCAACCAATAAACGAATTTGCTTCTGTTTAAATCTGGCCATTATTTTCGTCCGCTGATTTTGAGAAATATCGCCGTGAATAGCTTCGGCGTCATAAAAAGCAAGCTTAAGTTTATCGGCCACCGCCTGAGTTTCGTTTTTAGTCCGGCAGAAAAGAATGCCATAAACTCCGGGCAAATAATCCAAAACTCTTCTTAAAACCTCAAAACGATCCCTGGCCTGAGTTACATAATATTCATGAGTTATTTTTTCCGCTCCAAGATTCTTTTTACCTATACTTATCTCCTCGGCCGCGCCCATATACTGTCTGGCAATAGAACGAACGCTTTCGGACATAGTGGCGGAAATTAAAAAAGTCTGTCTGGTTTTTGGAATTTCTTTTAAAATAGAATCTAAATCATCTTTAAAGCCCATATCCAGCATTTCGTCAGCCTCATCCAAAACTAACCACTTAACAGACTGAAGCTTTAAAACTTTTCTTCTGATTAAATCATGAACGCGACCCGGAGTGCCGACTACAATATTAGTCCCGTATTTTAATGCTTTAATTTGTAAATCAATCCTGGCTCCGCCATAAACCGACGTAATTATAATTCCTTGCGAATATTTAGCATATCTCTTTATATCCTCGGAAATCTGCAGACATAACTCCCTGGTCGGGCAAAGAATTATTGCCCGCAAATCTTTTTTATCTGCTTTTATCTGATTTAAAATAGGCAAACCAAAAGCCGCCGTTTTACCTGTCCCGGTCTGCGCTAAAGCGACTAAATCCTTTGTTGATTTTAATATAAACGGAATAGCCTTCTCTTGAATTGGCGTAGGTTCTATAAATCCTAATTCATCAAGACTCTTTATTAGTTCAGAATTTAAACCTAATTCTTTAAATGTCTTCATGCTGTTGTTATATTTTTTAATTTTTAATTACTAATTATTTAATTTAGAATTGTTTTTTTGATTTATTGTTTTTATATTTTTATATTATTTAATTTTTAAATTAATCCCTTGTCTTTTTTAGCCTTGGCTGTTTGAGTTAAATACTCTTTTCTTAATCTAATACTTTTGGGAGTAATCTCTAAAAATTCGTCCTCTTTCATAATTTCCAAGCCTCTTTCCAAAGTTACTTCCGTTGGTGGAGTTAAAATAATGGAATCATCAGACCCCGAAGCTCTCATATTGGTTAATTTCTTTCCTTTGATTGGATTCACCCACATATCATTTCCTTTGGCGACATCGCCTATAACCATTCCACTGTAAACTTCGGTATTTGGCTGAATATAAATTCGGCCTCTTTCCTCTAAATTCCAAAGGGCATAAGCCAGAGCTTTTCCATTTTCCATAGATACCATAGAACCAAGCTCGCGGCTTTTAATATCGCCGGCGTACTTTTTAAATCCAATTACCCGGCTGGTTAGTATTCCCTCGCCGCGCGTATCAATAATAAAATCTCCGCGATAACCCAAAAGGCCGCGAGTCGGTATTTCAAAAATCAATCTTTGCTGATTTTGTTCCGGCTTCATATTAATCATCTTGCCTTTTCTCTTAGATAATTTTTCAATCACCATACCGGCCATTGCCTGCGATATATCAATAATTACTTCTTCATACGGCTCTTGCTTTACTCCGCCCTCATCTTTAATAATTACTCTGGGCTGGGAAACCTGCATTTCAAAATTCTCTCTTCTCATATTTTCCAAAAGAACAGCAATGTGCAACTCTCCCCGGCCATAAATTTTATAATGTCCGCTGGTGGTATTAAAATCAATCTTTAAACCCACATTAACTTCAAGTTCATGCTCTAATCTTTCTCTTAATTTACTGCTGGTTACGTTTTTTCCTTCTTGGCCGGCAAAGGGAGAGCTATTTACCATTAAGTCGATTGAAATAGTCGGCTCATCAATCTTAATGGCCGGCAATATCTCCTGATTCTTGTCCTGACAAATCGTTTCGCCAATATATATATCCGGCAACCCGGCTATCATTACAATATCACCGGCCATTGCCTCGTCAACTTCTTCTCTGCTTAGTCCGTAAAAAGTATATAAATTGCTTATTTTGCCTGTCCTGTATTTATTTTTATCTTCTTTTACAACTACCGTCATGCCCTTTTTTATTTTACCCTCGTATATCCTGCCAATCGCCATCCTGCCCACATAATTATCATAAGCCAGATTAAAAGGCTGCATCCGCAAAGGTTTTTGGTTGGCCTCAACGCTTGAGGCCGGGCTTACTTTCTCCAATATTAAATCAAGCAGTGGAGATAAATCTTTGCTTTTGTCATCTAATTTTCTTTTGGCAATCCCCTGTTTGGCGATGGCGTAAATTGTCTTAAAATTAAGCTGTTCATCGTTTGCTCCCAAATCCATAAATAATTCAAGCACCATATTATAAACTTCGCTCGGTCTGGCCGCCGGTTTATCTATTTTATTAATTACTACGATTGGCTTTAAATTTAATTCCAGCGATTTTTTTAGCACGAATTTTGTCTGGGGCATCGGCCCTTCCTGGGCATCCACCAAAAGTAAAACCGAATCAATCGACCTTAGAATTCTCTCCACTTCTGAACTGAAATCAGCGTGCCCGGGAGTATCAACAATATTTATTTTTGTATCTTTGTAAATCAGGGAAGTATTTTTTGAATAAATTGTGATTCCCCTCTCTTTTTCCAATATGTTTGAATCCATGCTAATGTCGCTAGCGGCCATTTTTGTCTGGTACATCAAAGCATCGGTCAAAGTTGTTTTTCCGTGGTCTACGTGCGCGATAATTGCGATATTTCTTATTTCCATATTAATTTTATATCTTTAAGGTTCGTAATAAAATAAAAAGTTATTTTGTTTCAAGCCCTTATTCTCCAATAAAAACGTCCCGCTTCAAAGCGAGACTCTCTAATGGATAATATCAATTAGATTATCTTTTTTTACTATTGTTTAGTTATATCATAAATAACTAAAAAAAGCAAGCTTAAATAG
>CAYMCJ010000073.1:0-3648 GCA_964388985.1 uncultured Gammaproteobacteria bacterium
CGCGGGGGACGCAAAAAAACAAAAAAAAGAATCAAGACTTTGGCTTTACATACGAATTTAGATACTTTGCACAGAAAAAGAAAAGAGCTGAAAAAGGGCTCTCCTTTTAAGCAGGGGGTTTGTTTAAAGGTGACTACTACTACTCCCAAGAAGCCAAATTCGGCTTTACGCAAGATAGCCAGGGTGAGATTGTCCAATGGTATGGAAGTAACCGCTTATATTCCGGGGATGGGCCATAACCTGCAGGAACATTCAATCGTGCTGCTTAAGGGCGGTCGGACCAAGGATTTAGCCGGAGTAAGATATAAAGTTGTACGCGGAGTTTATGATACCCAGGGAGTTGAGAATAGAAAACAGTCAAGAAGCCGATATGGAGCCAAAAAAGACAAGAAATAATTAATACGAAATTACAAATAAAATGCGAAACTACAAAAACGCGAAAGTAATTTTTTCGCATTTTCGTAGTTTTGCATAGATTCGCATAAGGATGATTTATTAATAACTATTTTGCATTTATATGAGAGGAAAACCAGCGCCAAAAAGAAAAATAGAAGGGGATATAGTATATAATGACAAGAATATTGCCAAGTTTATTAATTATATAATGAAACAAGGCAAAAAAAACACAGCCCAAAAAATTGTTTATGGCGCCTTTGATATTATTAAAAAAGATACCAAGCAGGACCCAAGGCATGTATTTAACAAAGCGATGAAAAGGGTGGCTCCGTTAGTGGAAGTTCGGGGGCGGAGGATAGGCGGCGCTAATTACCAGATTCCTTATCAGGTTCGCGGCGACAGGAGATTTACTTTAAGCAGCCGTTGGATTATCGCGGCGGCTAAAGCAAAAAAGGGCAAGGCTATGAAAGAAAAATTGGCATCAGAAATTTTAGAAGCGGCCAAAGGCGAGGGAGCCGCGGTTAAGAAAAGAGAAGATGTTTACAAAATGGCCGAAGCTAACAAGGCGTTCGCGCATTTTGCCAGGTAATATATAAATATGAGGAAATATATAGTTTTAATAATTTTAGTCATTACTTTAGTCCTTGCCGGCTGTGCCAGTAAAGCGCCTTTAAGTGAAAATAGCGATAATAAGGGAAGTAATCAAGTAAAACAGGAAGAACCGGTGGATGAACTTTGGGATTGGCAGGTTTATGAAAAAAAAGACAAGGATGTGCGTTTAAAATATCATAAAGATTGGTATTATAGCCGGGATAGCGAGGCGGAAAAAGAATTAGGTTATGATTTATACGTCGGTTTTGCGCCCGATAAAGAAACTTTAGGGAAAGGCCGACCATATCCGATTGAATTTTTAATAGTTGCTGAAGACAAAGAGGTGTACGGCGCCGAATACGCCGAAACAGTGGTGTCTATGAATAATAAGAATTATATTTTGACAAGCAATAACAAAAGTGAATACGAAAATATTATAGAGAAAATGATAAATTCTTTGGAAGTTATTATTAATTAAATTATCAGAAACCCGGCCTTATAAGCCGGTAAAAATTTTTTAAAAAATTATGCCACGAGATTATAGCTTGGCCAAGACAAGAAACATAGGGATAGCGGCGCATATTGACGCCGGCAAAACCACCTTTACGGAAAGGGTGCTTTTTTATACGGGGAAAAAACATAAAATCGGGGAAACGCACGATGGGGCGGCTGATATGGACTGGATGGAGCAGGAAAAAGAAAGGGGAATAACAATTACTTCCGCGGCCACAACTTGTTTTTGGAAAGACCATAAAATAAATATAATTGATACGCCCGGGCACGTTGATTTTACGGTTGAGGTTGAAAGGTCATTGCGCGTTTTAGACGGCGCGATTGCGGTTTTTGACGGCTCCGCCGGCGTAGAGCCGCAATCAGAAACTGTCTGGCGTCAGGCGGACAAGTATAAGGTCCCTCGGCTTTGTTTTATTAATAAAATGGACAAAATCGGCGCTGATTTTAATATGAGCGTGAATTCAATAAAAGAGAGGCTAAATCCCGGCGCGGTGGCGGTTCAGATTCCTATTGGCGCCGAGAATAGCATGCGCGGAGTAGTTGATTTGCTTGGACAGAAAGCATACGAATTTAAAGGGATGCACGGGGAAAAAATTGAGGAAATTGATATTCCGGACGAAATTAAGGCGGAGGTTGAAAAATACAGGAATGAAATGATTGAAAAAGTGGTTGAGTTTGACGAAGAAGTGATGGGAAAATATTTAGAGGGTCAGGAGATTAGTCCGGAAGAAATAAAAAAATCTATCAGAAAAGGAGTTGTTGCCAATAAAATATATCCGGTTTTTTGCGGTTCGGCTTTAAAAAATATTGGCGTTCAGTTGGTTCTGGACGCGGTTAACGATTATTTGCCGTCACCGCTTGATGTTCCAGAGATTGAGGGCATGGATCCCAAAAATGAGGAGAAAAAAACCGTTGTCAAGGCCGATGATGATGAGCCGTTTGCCGGGCTGGCTTTTAAAATTGCGACCGATGCTTTTGTCGGCAAGTTATGTTTTGTCAGAATTTACAGCGGAGTATTAAAATCAGGTTCTTATATCATAAATTCTTCAACCGGAAAAAAAGAAAGAGTCGGTCGATTGGTCAGAATGCACGCCAATCATCGCGAAGAAGTAAAAGAAGTGTATGCCGGCGATATCGTGGCCATAGTGGGTTTAAAAGATACTTCCACCGGCAATACGCTTTGCGGTGAATCGCGGTTAATTTTATTAGAATCAATAATTTTTCCCGAACCGGTGATTAAAATTGCGGTTGAACCGAAAACTAAAGCTGACCAGGAAAAAATGGGCGTTGCCCTGTCAAAGTTGGCCGAAGAAGACCCGACTTTCAGGGTTGAAACGGACGAAGAAACCAACCAGACATTAATTTCCGGAATGGGCGAATTGCATTTAGATATAATTGTGGAAAGAATGAAGAGGGAATTCGGAGTTGAGGCTAATGTCGGCCGGCCGCAGGTGTCATATCGGGAAACAATCAGGCAGTTGGCGGAAGCGGAAGGAAAATATATCAAGCAGTCCGGCGGTCGGGGTCAATATGGACATTGTTGGATAAGGGTTGAGCCGCAGGCGGAAGGTGATGGATATGAATTTGTTGATGCAGTAAAAGGCGGAGTTATACCGAAAGAGTATATACCGGCAGTAGGAAAAGGGGTAAAGGAAGCTATGGACCAGGGCGTTTTAGCCGGGTACCCCATGGTTGATATTAAGGCAACCGTTTATGACGGCACTTATCACGAAGTTGATTCTTCCGAAGCGGCTTTTAAAATGGCCGGTATTTTTGCTTTTAAGGAAGCCTGTCGGAAGGCGAAGACAGTCCTGCTTGAGCCGATAATGAAGGTTGAGGTTATAACTCCGGAAGAATATATGGGCGCTATTACCGGCGATTTAAATTCAAAGAGAGGTCAAATTGACAGCCTGAAAGAAAGAGTTAATGTTAAGGTTATATTAGCAAAAGTACCCTTGGCGGAAATGTTCGGGTATGCCACCAGCCTGCGTTCAATGAGCCAGGGCAGAGCTAATTATACAATGGAATTTTTGCATTACGCCGAGGTGCCGAAAAATATAGCCGAAGAAATAATTGCCAAGGCGGGGAAGTAGTTTTATTGGTGTTAGATGTTAAATATTATTTTTTAGTTTATTTTAGTTTATATTA
>CAYMCJ010000074.1:0-3640 GCA_964388985.1 uncultured Gammaproteobacteria bacterium
AAATAATTTATTAAATCATCAACATTTTCAGCCACATAATCATACCAACAATAACCCCATTCAGACATTTCTCTGGTCTCCGGCAATTTAATGGCATACACTTTTTTGCCTATTCCCTTGGCATAACCGGCTTCCAAATATATACCCCTGGTATCAGACAATAATATTATTAAAAATTCAGACTTATCAATTATTTCCAGCTCTTTTTTGACGGTTTCGGCGGCGGTTGTGAGCTGATTTTCTTGAGGTAAAAAAATATCAAAACCGGCTTTTTTCAATTTTTCAGTAATTTTTTTATTATGTAAAAATTTTTTCTCAGAGATAGACCAACTATCCTTATTTTTGGTTGGAGCCATTGGGCTGGCAAGATAAATCATAAATTTTTATTTAATAACTTTAAAAGCTATATCCAATATTTTTTTAACCATCTTAGTGGTTTTAATCTTTTTGGCTTCTTCCTTGGAAATCCATTTATAATCAGTATGTTCATAATTTAATTTTACTCTGCCGGATTTATAATCTGCTAACCAGAAAAACCCCATTACCCAGTCTTCCTCCCTGAACCAGGCCAGATGCAGTAAAAACCTGGGATTTTTTATTTTAAGACCAGACTCTTCTGATACCTCGCGCTCCAAATTTTTATAGCAATCGGTTCCTCTTTCGGATTTACCTCCCGGTATACTCCAGGTGCCGGCGCCCAAGACTTCCTGGTCATCTCTTTTAACTATTAAAACTTTTTTATTTTTTACAATCACCGCCCAATTACCTACCACCATTAATTTATTTTTAACTACTCCCATAATTTTAATTCGTTAAATTCATTTCTGTTCGCCATCATTCGTGTTTATCACATCATATCAACCGCCTTAATTCCCAATAAATCCAACCCGTTTTTTAGAACCTGACTGACAGCCGTAATTAGAGCCAATCTGGCCTCTCTTACTTCTTTCTCGGCTTTCAAAACCGGCAGGCTATGATAATAATCATTAAACTCCTGGGCTAATTCAAATAAATACTTGGCAATCTCCGAGGGGTCGTAATTCTCTCCAGCTTTTAAAACAACTTCCGGATATTTCGCTAGTTTTAAGACTAGTTGATATTCCTTCTCATGCTCTAATTTGTAATTTGTAATTTGTAATTTGAGATTTGAAATTTGAGATTTGCGCATTATACTCTGAATCCTGGCATAAGTATATTGCAAATACGGCCCTGAATCACCGGAAAAATTAACACTGGCTTCAATGTCAAAGGCCAAATATTTAAACGGACTGATTTTTAAAAATCCGTACTTAACCGCGCCGACACCGACAATCTCGGCCAGCTCTTGCTTATTTTTTATTTCTTTTCTGTCTTTAATTATTTTCGCAATTCTTTCGTTGGCCTCATTCAAAATATTATTTCCCAAAACCACCTCTCCTTTTCGGGAAGACATCTTGCCTTTTTTAAGTCCAACAAATTCGTAGGCATGGTGATATTGCTTGCTTTTAAACATCTTTTCATTCAACAATTCTTCAACTTTAAAAGTAACTTTAAAAAAACTTTTCTGCTCAATGGCCACAATATGAATATTAAAATCAATTTTGCCGAAATCCGTAAATTCCTTATGAGCTAACCCTAATTCTTTCCCTTCATAAGTCGGCAGACCGGCTGAATTTAAAAATACGCGGGTATCAAGGCCATATTTTTTACCGACAAACACGACCGCGCCGTCGCTTTTTTTAAGTATTTCTTTTTTTAAAGCCTGCTTAACATATTTAACCCCGTCGGCCATAACCTCCGACTCCATATATTCCCTATCAAAAACCGTATCAACGCGCTGGTATATTTCATAAAATTTTTCTAAACTCCATCTTTTTCCTAATTCCCACAATTTAATTATTTTTTTGTCCTCACGGGTATAAATCTTTTTGTTAATTTCGATGATTTCTTTTTTTGCCTTGGCCTTGGCTTCAAATGCTTTTGCCCCTTGGCTATAGCATTTTCCCAGCAAGGCTGCTTTTTTATCGGCTGTTTTTGGATAAGCGCTGGGCTTTACCTTTTGAAACGCCCATAAACATTTGGCAATATGCATACCAACATCGCCCTGATAATTGGTTCTTATAATTTTAGCGCCATGGGCTTCCAAAATTCTGACAATTGACTCGCCTAAAAGAATATTTCTTAGATGGCCAATATGAAAAGATTTAAAAGGATTGGGATGGGCAAACTCCACCATTATTTTTTTGCCTTTCAATTCCCTGCTCCCACCATACTTGTTCTTCAATTTTCCGATTTCACCTAAAATTTCTCTGGTTAAATATTCTTTATTAATCGTAAAATTCAGATAAGGCCCAATCGCCTTAACTTTGCTGATAAATTTATCAATTTTTATTTTGCCAACCAGCTTTTCAACAATCTCATTCGGCTTCGCTTTTAATTTTTTACTTAATTCAAAAACCGGGAGACTTAAATCTCCCATTTCAAAATCAGGCGGATAAACTAAATCAGACGCTTGAATTTTTTCCTTGCCAAGCGCCTTATTTACTTTTTTAACTATTTCATTTTTAATCTTTCCTAGAGTATACATATTAAAATTACCAATATCTAATATCTAATTTCCGATTACCCTCACAAACCCCCTCTTTCCTCTCTGCAGTAAAATTCCCTGTTTGTCTAATTTAATTGTCATGTCCACATTAGGCACAACCTCGCCGTCAACTTTGATTCCTCCCTGTTTTATCAGCCTCCTCGCCTCGCCCTTACTACTCGTCAAACCCATTTCCACCAATAAATCAACTAACTTCCAATTCATAATTTTTAATTTATAATTTTTAATTGCTTCCGGCGCTTCCTTCTTCTGCACCGTCTTTACAAAAGAATTTTGGGCCTCTTTCGCCTGCTTCTCCCCGTGTGCAATCTTGGTTATTTCAAAAGCCAGTTTCATTTTTAAATCCCGGGGATTAATTTTTTTATCTTCCAGCTGTTTATAAATTTCTTCCACCTCGTTCATTGAAACTTTTGTGCAAAGCTCAAAGCTAATGCCAATTAACCCGTCCGGCCAGGACATAATTTGTCCGTACATATTACTAGGCGTTTCATTTAGATTAACAATATTGCCCTCGGTTTTGCCCATTTTTTTACCGCTGGGGTCAACCAAAAGCTTGTTGGTTAAAACAAATTTTTCTTTATTTTTAATCGCTTTCATCAGAGTCCGGCCGGCCAACATATTAAACATCTGGTCGCTGCCGCCGATTTCCAAATCAACATCCATGCCGACCGAATCATAACCCTGGGCTAACGGGTATAAAAATTCATGCAAATAAATCGGTTTGGCTTCTTTTAGTCTTACCTGAAACATATCGCGCTGAATCATTTGCTGAACCGTAAAATTGGAGGCAATTTCAATTAAATCCTTAAAAGTCAGGGGGTCGCTCCACTGGCTATTATATAATACTTTGGCCGGATTAGAGCCGGAAAAATTAAGCCAGCGGCTGGCCTGTTTTTGGTAATATTTGGAATTAGTCAAAACCTCCCGGCGGGTCATTTTTTTTCTGGCCGCGGCCTTATCGGGGTCGCCGATCATGCCGGTAAAATCACCTATTAAAAAAATAACTTGGTGCCCTAATTCCTGAAACTGGGATAATTTATTTATTTGAATAGC
>CAYMCJ010000075.1:0-3587 GCA_964388985.1 uncultured Gammaproteobacteria bacterium
CGCCCCAGTTATATAAAATTAAGAGAGGCTATAAAATATGTCGGCCAGCCCACGGTTGTTGCTTTAACGGCTACAGCCACCCCAGAAGTAAGGGAAGATATTATTAAACAGCTTGGATTAGTTGACCCGGGGTTAATAATCACCGGTTTTGCCCGTCCTAATTTGCAGTTCGGAGTTATTCAGGCCGGTGAAGCGCAAAAACCGCAATTGGTTATTGACGTTATTTCCAGCCAGCCGGACAGTTCCGGGATTATTTACGTCGGCACCCGGGCCAAGGCCGATGAATTGGCGCAGACTTTATTGGAGCATGATATTGAGGCCGTTGTTTATCACGCCGGTTTGGAAGCGGCCAGCCGGCAGTGGGTGCAGGAGAATTTTATGAATAACCGGACCAAGGTAATTGTGGCCACCAACGCTTTTGGCCTGGGGATTGATAAGCCGGATATTCGTTTCGTAATTCATTACGATATGCCGGGTACGATTGAGGCCTATTATCAGGAAGCCGGCCGGGCCGGACGCGACGGGAAATCCAGTTTTTGTCTTTTACTTTATTCTCCCCGCGATCGTTATTTACGAGAATTTTTTATCAAAGGCGATAACCCGCCGCCAAACATAATATTAGAGATTTATGAAATTTTAATCAACTACGATAGTGATACAGCGCTTGTTACTTACGCGGAGCTGGCCGAGATGTTAAGTGAAAAAGTGCCGGAAATGGCCATCGGCACTTCTTTAAAATTATTGGAGCGCGAGGGTTATATTTCCCGGCCGCATGAAAAAAACGGCAATGCTTATCTAAAATTAACTTCGGATTTTAAAACCGCTGTAAATTCTTTGGGTCAACGGGCCAAAACGCAGGCAGAAATTTTAAATAAACTCCATAACCGTTTTGAAAATGAATTAAAAAGCGGCTGGTATTTTAATCCCGAAGAAGCGGCGGAAATTATCGGCGTTAAAAAAGAAGCGTTAATGCGATTGGTGCGTAAATTATCCGGCCAGAGCACGGTCCTGTATCAGCCGCCTTTTCGCGGAACTGAAATTAATATTTTAAAAAGAGTTGACCCCGGTGAGGTAAATATTGATTTTACGGCCCTGAAGAAAAAATTAAAAAATGCTTACGCCAAGTTGGATAAAATGGAAGATTATGTTTATGGTTTTTCCTGCCGGCAAAAATATATTTTAGATTATTTTGGAGATATAAAATCAAAAGAATGTCGAAAATGCGACAATTGTCTTGTTGGCGGCGGTTATATAAGAAAAAATAACCAGCCGAAAAGAAAAATAAAGACAACCGACCGTTTTTCCGCCAAAAAACATGATTTCGGCCCGGAAGTGGAAGCACCAATAAAAGGTTCGTCGCTAAACACAAAATTAACGCAATTGGAAACATTAGAGTTGTTTAATAAAGGATTGTCGTTTGCAGCTATTGCCCAAGAACGCGGCTTAAAAGAAGTTACTATTATTAATCACGTCTGTTTTTTAGTAGAAAAAGGCTTAATAAAAAATATAGATAAGCTAGTTGATAAAAAAATTCAGGACCAGATTGAAAAAGCAATCAAAAAAGTAGGTTTAGATAAATTAAAGCCGATTTATGAAGAACTAAAAGAAAAAATTAGTTATGACGATATTAAATTTACTGTAGCCAAGTTTAAATGTAAAAAATAGATATTTTATCAAAAATAAAATGATGCGTTACCGATATTCGCCAGTAACGCATCTTTTGTATTTAAATCCTCCCTTTAGTTGCATAAAGGTGCAATAATTTCCGAAAAGGGTCGTCCATTTTTTAACAGCTCAACCGTTTGCGTTTTAGATAAATGTTCGGCAATAATTCGCCAGTCAGAAAATTTAACAACTTGGCAATTTATATTTGGTTCCTCGTCTGTATCTTTGGGGACAAACCAACCGAAAGGGACTTCCGCTGCCTCAGCTAATCGGCCGTCTTTTACCGGGTCGTCTCCGAAGTACATCATTCTTTTTCGGTTTTTTGTGGCAAAGCCAATGAGTTGTAGGTTGTCAAACATCGGGCCGAATTGAGAAATGAACCACATCCAATGCACCAGACTAAAAAGTGTCACAGATGGTTTTACTGTTTCTTTTGGGGCAATACGGTATTTTATTCCCCTCATATCGTCATCAGTTACTAAAATAGGTGGGCAGGGCAGCTTCCAAGCTTTTTCAAAAGTTTTTCTAATGAAAGCATCATGGCCAGATGAGATAATCGCGGCTTTTATATCTATTCCTTGCCCTTGTTGCAGATTTTGAATGACCTTGAAAAAATCAAGGGCTCCTGGACAAGGAAGTGGCCATTTGTTGCCGTCGGGTAAATTTGTGCCAATTTCGGATATTAAATGAAATAATTTGCAGCGAACCAGTATTTCAGTCATTGCCCCTACCGGATCCCATGTCTGCCACGTTATGGCCGGTGCTTTCTCCGAAGAAACAAGACCGTTCAATTGGTTGTGGTGATCATAATAATATTTGCTGGCTATTCGAGTTAAATTTTCTTCGTCGCCCGCTTCAAGGATAGCTACGACTAATTCCATTGGGGCACGATTTTGCAGACCGCCAATTTCTTGATAGATTTTCAATCCCATCTTCCCAAAAATTGATTCTACGGCTCTCTGGTAAGCCGTGCCAACATCAATTCCATTGGGACTCGGGTCAAAAGTTTGAGCAAGATTACCATCAAAGTCAAGCACTACCAAATAAGGATTTGCTTTCATCGTCTTCTCCTTTCCGTAGTTCTGTCTAAATATTGTATATATTTACTATTTTTTAAAGAAGCAAATAAAAAATAGAAAGAATTATAAAAAAGCTGACCCTCCTTATTTTTCTTGGGCAGCCTGTGTTATAAGTATAACTAATTGGCGTAAATAAGTCAATGGGAAAGTGAATATAACTTGAAGATTGAGATAGAAGATGTTAAATTAAAACTATAAGTAGGAAATTTATGGGGACAAAAAATAATTGGTATGTTATTACCGGCGGACCTTATGCCGGAAAAACTACCCTGATTAATTTATTAGGAGAAAAAGGTTTTAAGATAATTCAGGAAGCGGCTAGGATTCTAATTGATGAAGAGTTAGCCAAAGGTAAAACACTGGCTGAAATTCGAGAAGATGAACAAAAATTCCAAGAAAAAATTTTAGGAATGAAGCTTGGAATTGAAAAAAAATTATCCAAAAATGAAATAATATTTTTTGATAGAGGCATACATGATACTGAGGCTTATTATAATTTATATGGTTTCAAAATAGATAATAAACTAAAACAAATATTCAAAAACAATACTTATAAAAAGGTTTTTTTGCTTGATCCGCTGGAATACAAAAAAGATTATGCCCGGACCGAGAGCAAAGAACAACAGTTGAAGATATACGTCCTTTTGGCGGAAACTTATAAAAAAATTGGCATTCCCTTATTGAGGGTGCCGGTGATGAATAGTGAATTAGAGAGACTGGAATTTATTTTAGAAAATTTATAATTTTATTTCCCCTTGTTTTTTACCAAAAGGTTAAGTAAAATAAAAATATATAATATTTTCACACTGCGGTCTCTGCCGCAGTCTACCTCTTAAGGGGGTT
>CAYMCJ010000076.1:0-3565 GCA_964388985.1 uncultured Gammaproteobacteria bacterium
TAACTTGGATATTTTATAAAAAGAAAATAATTTCTTTAAATACACCCGTCATATTTTTGCTTAGCGCCAACATTGCAGTCGCCATAGCAACCAATCAGCATATAATTACCGGGAAAAATTTGGAATTTTCCTCTCATTTTTTAATGATAAGCGAATTTTGCTTTATTTTTTTAGCAGTTTATTTATGGCAGGCTTTGTTTAAATTTTTTAAAATAAAATATCATTTATTAATAAAAATATTTATTGTTTTAATTGTAGCTTTAATTTCAGGATTTAATACTTATAATGTTTTAATTAATCAGGCTTGTTTTAGTCCTCTAGATTATTACCAACAAAATTATGCGCCTATTTTTGATTGGTTGAATAAAAATACAGAAAAAGATCAAGTCGTTTTTGCTAATAGGGAAATTTCCGGGCTTATTCCAATTTATACTTCTAATAATGTTTTTCATTGCGGACTTACTGTTTTATCATCTATGACTAATCAAGAAATATGGCAAAGATTTATAATTAATAATTATTGGGAAAATTTTGATGAAGAGTTTATTAAAAAAAACGAAAGGGGACTTTTTGGCACTAAATATATTAGCGCCTATAATCATAATTTAAGTAAAAATAAGTTAAGAAAAATATTTTTTCTTCCATCAAAAGAATATATAAGAATTTCCAATGAAGAGGTAAACCAAATTATAGCGCTTGCTCGTCAGATGCAAAGTCAGAATTTTAAAGATTTATTAGATGATTATCAAGTTGACTATTTAGTTTTGGATAAAAATATTGATATAAATTGGAAAATTAAAGACCAAAATTTTTTAATCCCTTTATTTGAAGCAAATAATATAGTTATTTATAAGTTAAACAAAAATTGATTAATATTTGACACCATTTGACACTTTTTGATACTAAGGCTATAATTAATTTATATGGATAATAAAGAAATAAAATCTAATGCAGTCTATACTACCACTGAAACTCAGGAATTACTGAAAATTAGTAGTAGTACCATTAAACGTCTGCTTAAAAAAGGCCTTATTAGAGCCAATAAAGTTGGTGGACAATATCGAATTTTAGGTAAAGAAATATTTCGTTTGGTATCACCCGAAGCGGAACAAAAGGCAATAAAGTCATATTTAAATATTAAGAAAAGAGTTGTAGATAAAATTAATAAATGGTAGGCATTTTAATGTTGTTTTTATGATTTTAAAAGAAAAAATTTTTATTCTTATTAAAACTTTTTATAAGGCTTATTGGGGCTATAAAAAGCAAATAGCCACTCTGACTGTTTTGGGTTTTTTAAGTAGCTTACTTGAGGGCGTCGGTATCAATGCCGCTGTTCCTTTGTTTTCTTTTTTGTCCGGCAGTAAAAACCAGGCCTCTGATGACGTGATTTCTAAAATCATCCAAAAAATTTTCGCATTTTTTCATATAAATTTTAGTTTGAAATATCTGTTTGTTTTTATCTGTTTTTTATTTATTTTTAGAATAGTTGTTTTGGTGTTGTCTAATTATATTAAGATTAAAATTTTCGCCAACTACGAAGAGAAAACCAGGGGAGAGCTGTTTAAGCTTACCATGGAAGCGAATTGGCCGCATTTATTAAAACAAAGATTAGGACACCTGGAAACCATCCTAATTACGAATGTTCAATATGGCAGTAACTTATTGCAATATATAAGCAATAGCTTAATGAATCTGGCTAGCTTGGTTGTATTTTTAACGGTTGCTATAAATATTTCTTGGCCCATAACTTTAATAACAATTTTTTTGGGCTGTTTGATATTTTTTGTTTTTAAGCCCTTGTTATCTAAAATAAGAATATTATCCAGGGAAAAAGAAAAAACCAATCGGCAGACCGCTCATCATATTAACGAGAACATTTTAGGGTTAAAGACCATAAGAGCCTCAGCGGTTAGTGTTCCGATTATTGATGATGCTAAAGCATATTTTAAAAGATTAAAAGAATTGGTAGTAAAAACCTCTTTTTTAAGTATTATGACCAGCGCTTTAATTCAGCCAATTGGCTTAATCTATGTTTTTGTAATTTTTGCCGTTTCTTATAAAATGCAGATTTTTAATTTTGCCAGCTTGATAGCGGTAGTTTATTTAATCCAAAGAATTTTTACTTATACCCAGCAGTTGCAATCAAATTTTTATTCCATGGCCGAGTCGACTTCTTATGTCAACAAGATGTTAGAGTATAGGGAGGAAGCTATTAATAATAAGGAAGCCGATAGTGGCAGTGATAATTTTAGTTTTAGTAATTTTTTAGAATTTAAAGATGTCAGTTTCTATTATAATAAAGAAAAGCAAATTTTAAACGGTGTAAATTTTTTTATTACTAAGGGAGAGATGATCGGTTTAATCGGTCCGTCAGGCGCGGGCAAAACGACGATTGTAGATTTAATTTTACGTTTATTTGTCCCGATTTCAGGAGAGATTTTGTTGGATGGGGAAAATATTAATAATATCAAAACTGGAGATTGGAGAAAAAAAATTGGCTACGTATCCCAAGATATATTTTTAAGAAATGATACCATTGCCAATAATATTAAATTTTATAATAATTCTATTACAAAAAAAGACGTTGTAGTTGCTGCTAAAATGGCAAATATTTATAATTTTATACAAAGATGTCCGCAAAAGCTCGATACCATAATAGGTGAAAGAGGAATAATGTTGTCTGTTGGTCAGCGCCAAAGAATAATTATTGCCAGAGTTTTGGCCAGAAAACCTAAATTTTTAGTTTTAGATGAAGCAACCAGCGCGTTGGACAACGAATCAGAGGTGAAAATCCAAAAAGTAATAGAAAATTTAAAAGGAAAAATTACCGTGCTTGTCATTGCTCATCGGTTATCAACAATAATTAACTCTGATAGATTGCTGGTATTGGAAAATGGAAAAATTGTGGAACAGGGTAAACCAAAGGAATTATTAGAAAATAAAAATTCATATTTTTATAAAGTTTATAATATAAGAAAGTAAGCGCAATGCGAATGTTGCAAAAATATATAATGCGAATATAGCAAATTAAAATGCAAATTTTGCGAATATATTAATGCGAATTAAAATATGGAGGATAAATTAGTATATAAAGAATTATCATATAAAATTGTTGGATTGTTATATAAAACACACCAAGAATTGGGAACCTTTAGAAACGAAAAACAATATGCTGATTATTTTGAAAAATTATTAACAAAAGAGAAAATTAAATATGTAAGAGAATATAGATTTAATGATATTAAATATGGCGGAAACAAGGCAAGGTGTATAATTGATTTTATAATTAAAGATAAAATTATATTAGAATTTAAGACTAAAGATTTTATTACTAAAGCAGATTATTTTCAAGTTAAGAGATATTTAGTAACTTTAAATTTAAAATTAGCGTTATTAATAAATTTTAGACAAAAAAGATTATCGCCTAAAAGAATATTAAATAAAGATTTTACAAATAGTTAATTTGCAGTATTCGCATAAATTTGCGGATTTGCATTATAATTATATGATAAATTTAGACAATAAAACAATTTTAGTAACAGGAGGGACCGGTTCTTTTGGAAAA
>CAYMCJ010000077.1:0-3559 GCA_964388985.1 uncultured Gammaproteobacteria bacterium
TCTAATCTAATTGAAAAAATACTAATTAAGTATTAATTATCTGGGCAAGCCCCTAAAAATAATATAAAAATATAAAAATATAAATAATTACCTAATTCCTGTTGCAGGCTGCATGTTTTATGTTTCTTGTTCTGTGTTCCTCATTCCGCGTTATGCGTTATAAGTTACAATTCCTCTAATAATATCGCCCAATATTTATCAACATTTAATTTATCGTTAATCTGCCAGCCATCGGAAACAGTCGCTAAATTATCCGGATATTTCCAAACACTCTTGAATTTTTCCGGAACTTTTAAATTGGAATTAATATGGCTGGCTATGGAGCCGGGCTGCTTCTGGATAAGGATAGCGTACGGATACAAGTGCTTCTGTGTCGGATTAATTATTTTATTTATTTTTTCCGCCAACCCGGTTGTTTCTTCCTTATCTTCAATTAAAAAAGGCAGTCTGTATTTTAGATATATAGTTACGGCCTCGCCCGGGTCCACCATGGACCAATTGGCAAAAACGGTTTTGTTGTTTTCATTATATATCTTAGTATTGCTTGGCTCGTGAATTTTTGCCGTTGTTTCAGCCCGATACACCAGAGGGTCGCTTTTCCAGCTTAAATCAGGCTCTTCAAAATATATACCATCAGGTTGCCTAAACCCTTGGGCCTCCAATAATTCACTTCCTTCGGGTACATAAATTCTCATCCAATCAACGTTTCTTACACCACAAAACGGCTCATTCTTATAGCCGGTATGGGTTCGTTGTATTTTTAAAGTGTCTATTACAGAGCCATTGGGCATAATATCAACTGAGTGATTAATTACTTCTTCCACCCGTTTATCGCTTTTACCGCCGGCAATATTCGTATTTATTACCGCCAAATAATCCCAGTTGGTATCTTTTATTTCGCCGCCCCAGCCATAATTGGCAACTTCGGCCTGCAATTTTTCGTCAGTAAAATAAAATAAGATATGCTTCTCCAACAAGCTTTCTTCAACCACGCTTAATAATTTTATTAAGGTATTGTTATTTAATCTGGCCGGCAATTGCTCTAATATTTTTTCCGCCAAGTCGCCGATAATCATTTTAGGGTGGCTATTAAAATTTCTCTCTATCTGTTCCGGAGTTAATTTTTCCTCGGTAATTCTCTGTGTTTCCAGCCAAAAATTTTCATCATTAAAAATAACCCCGTATTCATCGCTCATATCTATTTCTCCGATAACCTTAAGAATTTTTTCCAAAACAGTCGGCGTTAAACTAATTACTCCGTCAACGGTTGAGCCGTCGCTTTTTTCATAAAACCACATTAATTTTTGAGCCGAGGTTGGCCAATCCGGCCACCAATTAGCGTCCCAAAAATGCCACAAAGGATTAACCAGCTGCAACGGCGCCGGCGCGGCCACTAATTCCGTTAAGCCGCCCTCGGTGTCATAACTTCCGCCGGTGGGAATTTCAATATTTTTAATTTTTCCATTTTCAAAATCTATCAAAGCATAACTGCCGATAAAACCGCCGCTGGCCCTTAGCTCAGTATTATTCTGAAAAACCAATAAATAACGTTTATTCTGAGTTTCCCCTAAAAATATTTTTAGCTTATCAACAATATTAACAAATTCGCGCAACCCGCTCTCCAGGCTAACCGCCTGCTCCTTTAAAAAATTTATCTGCTCGCCGTATTCTTCAGGAAAGGAATTCACATCCATTTTAGCCAATTCAATATTTAAATTTTGAGCATTGATAACCGCTTTTCCTCCAAATAAAATAAAATTATCTACTATGTCTAAAATATTTTTATTTTGGCCATTGGAGATACTATTTAAAGCCAAACTTAAATTATTACCCAAGTCGGCAATTAACTCACCGGCAGTTAAAATCCTTTTACTTTCCGAGGCCATTTTAATATCCTGGTCAGGCGCGAATTTAGCTAAAACAAAAAAAATAGAGTTAATGTTATCCAACTGCTCTTTGGCGTCAAAAAAATTTTCTCCGGCTTTGGTAAAATTACTGCTGGCCTGATTAAAATCTAACTCCATGGCTGATTTTGAGGCGGTTAATAAATCGCCGACCGCCTCTTCGGATGTCCCCAAAACTTTCCCTTTTAATCCTTTTAAATCCAATGATTTGTAATAAGTAAAGGCCTTAAACGGCAAAATTAATAACAATAAAAGAATTGAAAAGGAAAGCACCGGCCGCAGCAATGATATTTTTGGCTTAAAAATTTTTTTCTCCGTTGATTTATTAATGGATTTCTCCCCGGCATCATCTATTTCAATTTTGACATTATCGGCCGAATCACTTTCCTTTACAGGCTCCACCTGACTATCTTTATCTTTCTTCTTAGACCTGGCTTTAATAAACATCTGAAAAAATAATTTGATTTTCCCTTTGACTGCCGACAAAAAAGATATTGCCTGTCCAGCGACAATTTTTGCCCCTCTTAAAATATTTACGTTTATAAATTGAAAAATAAATTTTAAACTATTTCTAAATTTGCCTGCCACCGGAAAAATAAACTTATATAATCGGGTTGATAATAACCCCAAAAACCTAACCGCGAATAAAAACAACCAGCCGATAAAATAGCATAACTTATAAAAAAACTTGATTATTTTTAAAAACAACAAAAACAAAAATTCAAATAAACCGAAAAACATTAACTGCTCCAATTTATATTTATACTTTTTATTTATCCACCATTTAAAAATTAAACTATTTTGTTTTTTATCTATCTGAACAGATTCATTAATTTCTTTATTTTTAACCTTGTTTTTAAATTCACTGATTGCCTTAATATTTGCTAAAGGCAATATTTTTTTAGAAAAAGATTTTTTTAATTCTCTGCTATGTCCCGCTAAACGTTTTAGCGCCATTTTTTCCTTAAAAATTGCCTTAAATTTAAACCAGGCCTGTTTAAAATCAAATTCAATTATTCTCTCAAAAATTTTATTATTTTTAGACTGCTTGACTGTTTGGTTATTTTCTAATTCTTTTTGAATCAAATTCTTTTTTAAATCAACCACAAAACGCGATGAGCGCTCATCTTGGTTTACTGATAAAGTATCTGGTTGGCTACTTGTTTGTTGTTTCTTTATTTTTTTAGGCATTAAAGTAAACTACAAATTAGTATACCATGAATTGGTATACCACGGCTTAATTCGCACCGCGCCCGCCTAACAATGTCATCGGTCAAGCGGGTGTGCCCAATTCGTGGAGTGGGCTCGCCAAAGGCGATAACAATATTATAACCTAAAATAAATTTTAAAACAAATAAAATAAGGGCCTTCGTGAAAATATCTCACGATAGACCCTTATGGATAAAATTAGATGAAAATTGTCTCTCCGGTAGCCGGCGCCTCTCCGCGCATATTCTGGCTTCGGGCATATTCAGCCACCGCCTCAACGCCGAAGTCATCTCCATGCTGGGCAATAACTACCCGCGGTTCCACTTGGCCAATAACCGATTCCAGAGCAGACATATCGGCATGAGCGGAAAAATCAAACTTTTCTACTCCAAATTTAACTGCCACTTCCCACGTATCTCTCCCGCCCGGCAGCTTTATCTCAATCA
>CAYMCJ010000078.1:0-3152 GCA_964388985.1 uncultured Gammaproteobacteria bacterium
CAACAAGTCCCACAATCGGTAGGACAAGTAAAACAAGTCTCGCCGCCGGAACACGATCCATTACCACAACAAACCCCGCAATCGGTGGCGCAAGTAGCACAGGTTTCGTCGCCATTGCAAGATCCGTCACCGCAACAAGAGAATAAATAAACTCTGGAAAGTTCGGAAAAAAAAGGCAGATGGTTCAAAAAACTTTGGTATTCTGCAGAAGTCTTAGTGGGCACAAAATAATCATTACCCGTTGTGTTCATAATACAATTTCTAGAGAGTCCCGCAGGGTAAATAAGTTCACTTAATGAATTTTTATTAATTCTATAACCAGTATCTGTGCTCCCACCAAAAACTAAAAGCGGAACAAAAATTAAAAAAGCTAAAACTGATAAAAAAAGAAATTTATAACGCCGAAAAGTTGATTTCATATTTTTTAAAAAATGAGAATTAATCATTTTCTTAAAGCTAAATTCTAATAAAATCATACCATTAAACCATTAAACCTGCAATATCAGCCATTGCCAAGAAAAAAGGGATACTTATTTAAGTATCCCTTGAGCGTAATTACAATTTTTATTCAGCATCCTTTACCAAGCGGATGCCGAATCCAAACTTTTGATCATAAATTGCTTGAACATTTAGGAAGCAATAGCTTCTAGAAATATTAGTTCCATCAGCACCCGGCCCAAAGGCAGACGATGACCAGAAATAAGCGGTTTCTCCTAACTCCATAAAACCACTAATATTGGTAGAATAATTAATAGCTAAACCTCCATTGGGCAGAGCAGTAAAACCACTACTGTTAGTAGCCGGCACTTTTAGTGTTTTCCAGTGAGCCGAACCGGTTTCCATTATTTTTGGTCCAGCCGGTAAAAAGCCACCGAGAAAAGTTTGTAATTCAAGCCATTCCTCAAAGGTTGGTGTATGCCAGCCTTCAATAAGTCCGCGCGAATCAGCTCCAACATACCAGTTATAAAGCGCGCCGTAGACTTCTCCGATTTTTGGGTCATTGTTATACCAGCAATATGCGCCGGTAGTTAAATTAAACCAAGCGACCGGGTCGGTAACGTTAGCGATTGGACTGCCGTTAGCGTAATGAGTGGTTTTCAAGTTTTCCATTAACCAGGCTTGATCGCCGATTTTGACGGAGTGATACAAATTACCATCTACGTCCTGAACGGAATAAGGCTTGAAATCAAGAATTGCGGAAACACCTGTCCCTACGCCGTTGTCCGCTTTGATGCGGAAGTAATAGGTGGCACTGGGATCAAGATTGTTCAGATCAGCTTTAACCGCTACCTCGCCGGTTCCCGAAATAAGATTCGGATCAGCGGCGATAGATCTAATTAGAGCACCAGCGCTCGTCCCGTACTCAAAGGTTACTCTGGTTTCTAGTCCGTTAGGATTGACTGTGGCGGTCAAGGCAGCGGCCGAGATACTAGTTGTAACCCCTGGATTAGAGATTATTGGCAAACCTCCGAGAGTGGTGAAAGAAACCGTTTCTCCGAAACCGGTGCCAATAGTGTTGGCGGCGTAAGCCCGAGCGTAATAATTAACGCCTGGTTTTAGCCCCGTCAACTGGGCGCTGAAAGCAGGGTCTGCCCCGCTAAGAGCGACTTTGTTGTCGGATAAGTTTGGAAGCTGATTAGTGCTCCAACATATTCCTTTAGCAAAGACAGCGTCTCCGCCGTCGGAAGTTATTTCCCCACTTATCATTACCGAAGTAATGGTAAGGTTGTTGATGGCTCCGGTTTTAACGGTCGGAATAGTACCATCCAGTTCACAGCCCGTCATGACTATCGTCATAACAATGGCTAATAATTTCAATAATGTTTTCATGATTTCTATTTTTTTGATTGTTTAGAGATAGGGACAAAAACTTTATCTTATCCTTATTTTTAAACAATCAAATTTGTCAATGAACGTCTGATTTTCCGTTCCTGTCTATATTTTAAACTAATTATATTATACTACTAAATCTTTATTTTGTCAAGGACGGCTGGGGACAAAATAATTAAGCCTGAATATATTAATCGCTATTTTAACTGATATTAAACAAAAAAGAGATACTTATTTAAGTATCCCTTTAGCGTAATTATAATTTTTATTCGGCATCTTTCACTAAACGGATGCCATTTCCGCGGGTTTGATCATTAATAACCCCTGAATCCAAAAACCAATAACCTATAGAAATTCTCGTCATCTCTGCGCCCGGACCGAAAAGAGAGGATGTCCACCAACTAGCGCTTTCTCCTAAATTCATAAACATGAATTTTTTGAATTCGGAATCTAGGGCGATTGTTCCATTAGGCAAAGCGGTAAAACCGGAAGCGTTGGTACCAAAAACTTTTTGAGCTCCAGTTGGTTCTTTCCAGTGAGCCAAACCATCTTCCATTAATTTCGGATAAGCTGCTATCTGTCCACCGAGGAAAGTTTCTAGGGTAAGCCATTCATCATGAGTCGGCACATGCCAACCTTCAATCGCTAATCCGCGAGGATCGGCGGTAGTGTACCAGTTGTAAAGCGCGCCGTAGACTTCTCCGATTTTTGAGTCATTGTTATACCAGCAAAAAGCGCCGGTAGTTAACCCGCCCCAAGTGTCTGGATCGGTAACATTAGGAATAGGATCGCCATTGGCGTAATGCGTGGTTTTTAAGTTTTCCACTAACCACACTTGGTTCCCGATTTTAACGGTGTGGTAAAGATTTCCATCAATATCAGCAACAACATCGGCGATAGTATAAGCGCCCGGTAGATTTTCCTTATTAGGGGTCAACTTTTTCTGAATAAGAAAAACATATAAAAACAAGGCAATAATTATTAAGGCGAGCAAGCCAAAAATCAAATATTTAAAATTTTTTTTCATAAATAAAAGCTAATTTCATATTTTTTAAAAAATATAAATTAATCATTTTTTGAAAACTAAACTCTAATAAAATTATACCACCAAACCGCTAAACCCCGCAATATTCTACGGCTAAGAAAAAGGGATACCTATTTAAGTATCCCTTGGGCGTAATTACGATTTTTATTCGGCATCCTTTATTAAACGGACAAGGACGACGATAATAAACAAAAACAGGACATCAGTCCTGTTCTCTGTTATGTGGGCGCACAAGGATTCGAACCCTGGACCCCTTCGGTGTAAACGAAGTGCTCTA
>CAYMCJ010000079.1:0-1205 GCA_964388985.1 uncultured Gammaproteobacteria bacterium
GAAATTGGCAAAATAACGGAAAAATGTTGGTTAGAAATCCCTAACCATTTTCCATTTGTAAAATTAGATGAATATATTGTTATGTCAAATCATCTGCATGGAATAATTATTATTGAAAATAATACGCAAAATGTAGGAACGCAAAATGTAGGAACGCAAAATTTTGCGTTCCTACGTTATGAAAATAAATTTGGTCCTCAATCAAAAAATTTATCATCAATAATCCGTGGTTTTAAAATTGGGGTTACAAAATATGCCAAAAATAATAATATTATTTTTGGTTGGCAATCGCGATTTTATGATAGAATTATACGAAATAATAATGAATTAAATAGGATTAGGCAATATATAATTAATAATACAGTTAAATGGGAATTAGACAGGAATAATTTAGAGAATTTATTAATGTAAATAAAATGCAAATCAATTAAAAAATAAAAATGCGCAGGGACAGAATATTGTTCTGTCTTTTTTATTTTGACAAGATTATTTTTGTTTGATATAAATTAATATACATTATAATTTAGCCCTTTACATTTTTTATATTAATAATAACACTACAAATAAGGAGGCAAAAATAATGAGGGAATTAATAATTGGCCTTATCATTATTGTTCTTGGAGGATATTTGGGTTTTATTCTTTCTATCATTTTTGGGTTAGCTTTTTGTCTTTTATCTTTACTTGCCTTATTATTTAGGCTAACAGATTCTACAACGATTTCTGAATTAGAAAATTGGTTTTATGTTAAAAGTGAAACAATAAATACGTTATTTATATTGTTTACGACCCTTACGACAACAATCTACGTTCTTAATCATAATCTTTTAAATCAATGGCTGGGAATGTCTTTCTTTATTTTAATAAGTATTGGTTTTGTATATTTTACAAACCCGAAATTTAAAGAATTGTGTGAATTTGAATGAATGAAAAAAAGTTAAATAAAAAGCCGGGAACAGAAACGGAATAATATTCCGCTTCTACCCTGGCTTATTTTTATTCAGTCCCAATTTTTTACTTCTCAAATCCGCAGTCTCGGTTGCTGCACTTGGCGCCATTTTTGTTTTCAACCAATAAACTGCCGCAGTCCGGGCATTTCTCGCCGGTCGGTTTTGACCAGAAAGCGGTTTTGCAGTCCGGGTATTGGTTGCAGGCGTAAAAAATGCCTTTGCGGCTTTTTTTCTGCACAATTTCGCCTTGGCCGCA
>CAYMCJ010000079.1:1305-2945 GCA_964388985.1 uncultured Gammaproteobacteria bacterium
TGCCAGTCTATTTTTCCGTCAGCAATGTTATCTAAGTCATTTTCCAGTTGGGCGGTAAATTTATAATCAACTATTTCGGAAAAATGTTTTACCAGCAGGTCAATGACTATAAAGGCGATGTCGGTCGGAGCCAGTTTTTTATTTTCATCGCGCTCCACATAATTTCTGGCTTCAATTGTGGCAATGGTGGGGGCGTAGGTTGACGGCCGGCCAATGCCGTATTTTTCTAACGTTTTAACCAGCCCGGCGTCAGAATATCTGGCCGGCGGCTTGGTAAAATGCTGCTGGCTGTCCAATTTTACTAAATTTAATTCCTCGTTTTTTTTCACTTCAGGCAGTAAAAGTTCTTTGCTTTTCTCCGGATAAATTTTTAAATAGCCGTCAAATTTTAAAATTTGGCCGTTGGCGCGGAATTGATAAGGCAGAGGTTGGGGGCTGTCTGCTCTGGCGGTATCAATGTCAATTATAGTTGAATCAACAATCGCTTCCGGCATCTGACTGGCAATAGCTCTTTGCCAGATTAATTTATATAATTTATATTGATTGTTGTTTAATTTGGATTTAATTGCCTCCGGCTCTTGTCCGGCCTCGGTCGGCCTGATGGCTTCGTGGGCTTCCTGGGCGCCTTTGGTTTTGGTTTTAAAATAACGGGGCTCTTTAATGGTATATTTTTCTCCCCAGGCGGTTTTTAAATATTTTTTTGAATCATTTAAAAATTTAGTTGATAAGTTAAGAGAATCGGTGCGCATATAGGTAATAAGTCCATTTTCGTAAAGCTGTTGCGAGAGCATCATTGTCTGCTTGGCGGAAAATCCGAACCAGCGGTTGGCGGTTTGCTGCATGGTTGAAGTGGTAAACGGCCGGGGTGGATTTTTTTTCGCCTGTTTTTTTTCAGTTTGCGCCACCCGGTAGCTGGCGTTTTTCAGGTCGGTTAAAATTTTGTCGGCCTGTTTTTTATCTTTTATTTTCAGCTTGTTAATGGTTTGGCCGTTTATTTTATTTAATTTTGCCAGAAATTTTTCGTCACCGGTTGATTTTTTTAATTCAGCCGTTAAATCCCAGTATTCTTTAGGTTTAAATTTTTGAATCTCTCTTTCCCGTTCCACAATTAAGCGAACGGCTACGCTCTGCACCCGTCCGGCCGACAATCCCCGGGCGACCTTTTTCCATAAAAAAGGCGAAAGTTCATAGCCAACCAGGCGGTCAAGAATCCGTCTGGCCTGCTGGGCGTCAACCAGCCGCAGATTTAAGCTGCCCGGATTGTCCAGGGCGTTTAAAATCGCTTCCTTGGTAATTTCATGAAAGACGATTCTTTTTATTTTATCTTTTTTAAGGTCTAAAGCCTCTATCAGATGCCAGGCGATGGCTTCCCCCTCCCGGTCTTCGTCAGCCGCTAAAATAACTTGTTCGGCTTTTTTTGACAGGTCTTTTAATTTGGTAATTGTTTTTCTGGCCTTGGTTGGTATTACATATTTTGGTTTAAAATTATTTTCAATATCAACTCCCATTTCCTTTTGCGGCAAATCCCGGACATGCCCAAAACAAGATTCAACCCTAAAGGAAGAATCTATAAATTTTGATATTGTTTTGGCTTTGGTTGGCGATTCAACGATTATTAAGTCCATATTAAATGTTTAAAT
>CAYMCJ010000080.1:0-2883 GCA_964388985.1 uncultured Gammaproteobacteria bacterium
TTCTTTTTAAGTTTTTAAATTATTATAAAAATTGAGGGTGAGAGCGTAGCGGGGCAAGGATTTTTTTTAGATGAACGTTTAAAAAGAAATATAGATTAAAATATATATTTAAATATAGATTTCCTAAATAACTTTAGAAAAGCAAATCCGCGGGGTTATTTTTTAGGTAAAATTAAATTGTGTAATTTTAGTAAAAAAATTGTAAAAGCCTATCTGTATTATAACAAGGAATTATTAAAGTTTGCAAGCACGGGTCAAGGCAATTTAGAAATGTTAAAAAAATTCAAAATCTTGACCAAAACCATCTAAAATGTTAATATAAGTTTAGTTTAATTTGATTCTTAATTTAATCATATTACTATTAAAAATAATATAAAAATTAAGAAGATATTAATTGAGATACTGATATTTATTGTTAAGGTGGTTATTTTTCTAAAGAGGTTTATAACCGCTTTTTTTGTTAGGGTTATTTTTAAGCCTTTATACGGTCTGTCGCGTTTTATTTTCAATAATATAGTTGTTAAAGGATATTGTTATTATTTGGCAATGATTAAAAAATTGGGCTGGAGCCGGTTAGAGGGAAATTTTTTTTCATTTTTATTCAGTCAAAAATTAGTGCATGTTTTCGTGGCCGGAATGACGATTATTATTGTTTTTACCAACCTTATTACCAAGACAAAGGCCGATGTTATTCCCGGGAAAGCGCATAAGGCCATTATAGCCAGCTTGGTAAAAAGCGAATTTGGAGATATTAACGACGAGGAGTTAATTGAAGAATTTTTTGATGAAGAAGCAAACGTTTCTTCCCAGCAGTCCTATATGGATAGCGCTGCTATTAAGAGTCAGCCGCAGGCGGTTATGATGTCGCCCGATGAAATGATGAATAATGAAAATGTCGCCTCCGTGACTCAGGGCGGTTCGGCGTTGGTAAAGACAGACATAGCCACAACCAAAAAAACCAAACAGTCAAGAACAAAGATTATGTATTATACGGTTGAGTCGGGGGATAGTGTAAGTACGATTGCGGCCGAGTTTGAAATAACCGTTAATACAATTCTTTGGGAAAATAATTTAAGCTCTTACAGTTTAATCAGGCCTGGAGACAGGTTAAAAATTTTGCCGGTGTCAGGCATATCCCATACAGTTGCCCGAGGCGACAATTTAAGTAAAATCGCCAAAGAATATAATATTGAAGAAAATAAAATTATTGAGGCCAATGAAATTGAGGACGGCGCGAAATTGTCCGTGGGGGAAAAATTAATTATTCCCGGCGGCCGGAAATCCACTTATGCCAGTTATGTAAGCAGTTCATATACGGGAATAGAGGCTATTAAAGATTTGGTCAGGCCGCCGGGAGCCGCTCCAGTAGCCAATAAGATGAACTGGCCGACCGAAGGACACCGCATTACTCAATATTATTCATGGCGCCATCTCGGAGTTGATATAGCCAATAAAGTTGGTACAGCGATTTATGCGGCTGATGCCGGTACGATTGAATTTGTCGGCTGGTCAACGGGTTATGGCAATACGATTGTCATTGATCATGGCGGCGGCAAAAGAACCAGATATGGGCATTTATCTAAGTTCTATGTTAAAAAAGGAGAAAAAGTAGGCAAGGGAGATACAATCGGCGCCATGGGTTCAACCGGCTGGTCAACCGGACCGCATTTGCATTTTGAGGTAATAATTGATGGCCGGAAATATAATCCTTTAAATTATATAAAGTAATTAATAGTTAATCAGTTGTCTGGTTCAACAGTTGGGTAATTGCCTGTCCTGATATTAAAATTGCGTAACTTTGCGACTAAATAACTGATTAACTAAGTAACTAATAATTATGCATATTCTTGTAGGTTTAATAATGTTTATTGTCGGCGCCTTGGTCGCCATAAAAGCAAATAAAATACTGGATATGTTTGGCCGGATTTTATTTTTTGAAAGATATCTTGGTACGGAAGGAGGTTCGCGGCTGGGTTATAAATTAATTGGCATATTGATTGCTTTTATCGGCATACTGGTTATGACCAATTTAATCGGCGGATTTTTGGAATGGTTATTGGCGCCCTTGCTTAGGTATTCCAGAATGGAGTAATATAAATTTAATTCGGGCCAGTAGCTCACCTGGTAGAGCATCTGCTTTGCACGCAGAAGGTAGCGGGTTCGAGTCCTGTCTGGTCCACATGTTTTATTATGTTTATATTATTTATAATATAAAATACGATAAATTTTATATTGGGCAAACGAATAATTTAAAAAGGCGAGTTATTGAGCATAATCTGGGAAAATTAAATTATACTTCAAAATATCAAGAAAAATGGATTTTGGTTTATAAGAAAAGAGTTAGCACTAGAAAAGAAGCTATTGAGTACGAAAATTTTTTAAAAAAGCAAAAAAAAATAAAAATTTTTATAAAAAATTTTGCAGAGACAATTTTTCAGTTGGCTAGTCCCGAAGCCTCGGGATTGCATACAGGAGGTCAAGGGTTCAAGTCCTGTCTGGTCCGCATTTACTAAAAAGTGTCGGTGTGCAATTTGAAGAGTCTGGTGTAATAGTAATATACTTAAATTTTATGTCGACAAAAGCATATAAAAAAAAGTATAATCGTTTAATGAAATTTTCTATGGAAAACCAGGATGGTATGATGTTCCTTTTTAATTCTGACCGAGATTATGTCGCAGCCCGGTGTTGTGTTTTAAATGGTTTAGTAGGTTCTGGTTTTGTTTTAGCTGGCCAAGCTATAGAAAAAAGTTTGAAAGCTTTTATTTTTTTTGAATCGAAAAAAAAGTTGCGGGTAGGCCATAATGCATACGAATTAAAAGAGGCCCTTAAAAAAATTAAAGATTATAATTTAGATAAGTATGATAATTTATTAAAAAAACTTTT
>CAYMCJ010000081.1:0-2804 GCA_964388985.1 uncultured Gammaproteobacteria bacterium
ATCTATATCTATTTAAGCTATTCAATCTTTATTATTTTATATTTCATTTCCCCTTTAGGCGTATTAACAACAACATCTTCACCTTTTTTTTTGCCTAAAAATGCCCTGCCCAGCGGGGATTCGTTTGAAATTTTTCCACAGGTAGGATCGACCTCATTAAAACTTACAATCTTGTATTGCTTCTTTCCTCCATTGCTTTCCGCCACAATCTTAGAACCCATGGCTATCTCATCCTTTTTGTTATTTATCTCAACAATTGTTAAATTTTTTAATAAAATACTAATTTCAGCTATTCTCCCATCATTAAAGGCTTGCTCTTCTTTGGCTTCGTGATATTCGGCATTTTCACTTAAATCCCCTAATTCTTTAGCTGATTCAATGCGCGACGAAATTTCCAGCCGCTTAATATTAATCAATTCGTCTAATTCTTTTTTTAATTTATCATAGCCTTCTTGCGAAATAATTTGGTCCATCATATTTTTTAGTTTAATAATTTCTAATATACTATAAATATAAAACTTATGCAAATTTTTTTCTCCTTAGGTAAATTATTATATAACCAAGCATTAAATATCCGATTCCCAAGGGATGATTTAAATATGGACTAAAAATATTTACGGCCGCTATAACAGCCAGGCCGATAATCGTACCCGCGACTATCCAATCACTATTATTATTTTTCAATATTTTAATTCCTCTATATATAATATCAAAAATTAATATAATATAAAATAAAAATCCCAAAATACCCAATTTTAACCAAATATCCAACCAGCCCCACTCAAAAGCATAGGTTGTATAGTCTCCATCAACGGTAGTATCTATTATTCTGGGGTCGCTTGATTTATATGTAACCGTGGCGCCGAAGCCATGGCCCATAAACGGGGCGGAAATAATTTTTTCCCATAATATTGGCAAAAGATTCCAGCGTGATGAAACAGCCGCTTCGCCCGTAAATTTACTGGCGCGTTCCGACAAAAGTTCGGTGGTATTGAATCCGCCCAAGGCGTCAGGATAGGGAAATTTTACGATGCCGACAATTAAGCCCGTACTTATTACCCCGGAAACAAACAATAAACAGGCGGCCATAAGCATTTTTTTAAATCCATATTGCCAGGCGATAATAAAGCAGCTAATAAAGAAACCGCTGGCCAGTCCAAGCCAAAAACTGCGGGAAAAACTTATTAATATTACGGACTGAAAGAGACAAAAAATAAAAAATAAACCATAAAACATTTTATCCTTTAAAAAACTTTTTTTGTTTTTTACGTAATTGATTATGTAAAATAACAGCCAAAATAATCCGATTAAGACAAATATTTGTGACTGGAAAAATATTCTGTAAAATCCGCCTTGCATTTTAGTTATCTCCCCTACGCCAGTATCCCTTACCCAATAATATAATTCACTAATCAAGCCGATTAGGTTATGAGAAAAGGCGAATAAAATAAAAAAAGTTTTAAAACTCAGCCATAATATTGAAGCGGCCAGAATCTGAAAAATGTTTACAATGTTTTGTTGTTCTTTTATCACGTTTAAAAACGGGAAAATTAAAGTAAAATACAACCAGCCGTTAAAATCAAAAAATATGTTATTAAATTCATTATAATTTATAAAGCCGTTCGCCAGGCCCCAAATTATAAATATAAATAATATTACAAAAGGATAAAAATCAGCCAATTTAAAATTTGTCCGGCTGTTTTTAATATATTTATCCATTGCCATGACTAACCAAACCGCCATTATAATAAGCCAAAATGCAATCCGGATTGATATTACCGTGCCTCCATATTCAAAATAAAAAAGATATCCTTTTGAGCCGATAAACAACTCCGCCAATAGTATTAAAAGGCCATATTCCAGCTTATGTATGGTTAAAATCAAAAAAATAAAAACAATAGCCAGAAAAATAATTTGCCTGAAATCGGGTAAAAGATAGCTGAAAATTGAAAATAATTCAGCTAAAAAAATAAAAAGAAATATTGTTATAATTTTTTTATTTTGAAACATAAATAATTATAAATTAATTATACCATTATTACTCGCAGACTGACTTGTCGGCTGACGAAGCAATCCCGTTGTAAACGCGCAGACTGATGATTATTCACGGACATTCTACTCTCTTTGGGATTCTATAATGTCTGAATCTCAGAGAACACAGAATTAAAGGAATACGCTGAAAAAATATTTAGCGCTTTTGGACGATTCAAACATTTTCAGCGTCCTCTGCGCCTTTCCGCGCCTTCAGCGATTCGGACAATTACCTTGCGCATCTGAAGCCGATAGTGGAAGTGGCTACAACCGGAGAATTACTTAAATTCAGGCTATAGATACCTTCAAAACCGCGGACAAATCCCCTTAAACTTTCGCCCTCTTCATCAGGCATAGTTGTTCCGATAAAAAATTTGCCTATTCCATTTGAAGAATCAAAATAATACGGAGGTATTGAATCAGCTAAGGATTTATAAGATTTTAACTCATAATATTCAACCCAGCTTTCAGAATTTGAGACAGGCAAATCATCTTGGCCGATAATTTTATCCACCCACTCCCCTATGTTGCCGGCAATATTATATATTTTATTTTCGTTTGTCAAGGAAAATTCTATATTATTATCCGGAGAACTGGTTGCTAATTGCAGGCCGGCAATGTCAAGATTAGAATCATTTTCTCCCACCCTGATTATATTTTCGGCAATGGTCAGCCATTCGTTTTCCGAAATTAAATGATATTCCGCGCCCAAACTCTGACAGGCCAGCTGCGCCTCGCCCTGGGAAATATCCACCCAAACTGAATTATTCTCA
>CAYMCJ010000082.1:0-2573 GCA_964388985.1 uncultured Gammaproteobacteria bacterium
GATAAAATTTGCGACCAAATCAGCGATGGCATTTATGATGAAATGCTTAAGCAAGATAAAGACAGCCATGCCGGCATAGAGTGCTTTTGCACGACCGGTTTGGTTTTGGTCGGCGGCGAGGCCAGAACTAAGGCTTACGTTAATGTTGAAGAAGTGGTCAGAAATGTTTTAAGGGATATTGGCTATGACCAGCAGGAGTATGGTTTTTGCTGTGATGATGTGGGTGTAATTGTAACTTTACACGAGCAAAGTCCGGATATTGCCCAAGGCGTGGACGAAGGGGCCGGGGAGGATAAAGAGCAGGGAGCCGGTGACCAAGGCTTGATGTGGGGGTATGCCACCAACGAAACCCCCGAGTTAATGCCGCTACCAATAATGTTAGCCCATAGATTAACCAAAAAATTGGCTGAGGTTAGAAAAAAAAGAGTTTTGCCGTATTTGCGGCCGGACGGCAAGAGCCAGGTAACGGTTGAATATGATAATGGTACGGCCCGGCGGGTGGAAACAGTGGTAATTGCCGCTCATCATAGCGAAAGCATTTCTTCAAAAAAACTTAGAGCTGACATAGAAAAAAAAGTAATTAAGCCGGTTTTAGGAAAATTAATGGATAATAAAACCAAAATTTTTATTAATGCCACCGGCCGGTTTGTGCTGGGCGGCCCGCCGGCCGATGCCGGTTTGACCGGCCGGAAAATTATTGTTGATACTTATGGCGGGGTTGGCGCTCACGGCGGCGGCTGTTTTTCCGGCAAATGCGTTACCAAAGTTGATAGAAGCGGCGCTTATATGGCCAGATATGTGGCTAAAAATATAGTAGCGGCCGGTTTAGCTGATAAATGTCAGTTGCAGGTAGCTTATGCTATTGGCATAGCCCGTCCGGTAGGAATTTATGTCCAGACTTTTGGAACGAATAAAATTCCGGAAGATAAAATAATTGAAATAGTGAAGAAATATTTTGATTTCCGGCCTAAAGCAATAATTAAGCAACTTAATTTAAAGCGTCCGATTTATAGGAAAACCGCGGCTTACGGTCATTTTGGCCGTCATGACAAGGATTTTACCTGGGAAAAGACGGATAAAGCCAAAATTTTAAGGAAAGAAGCTGGATTATAAATGTCTGTTATAATTAGATTGTAATATAAAATTTATGTTAAATAAGAAAAATATTTTAAATTTATTTTTTATTGTTATAATTTTTTTTGCCGGGGTTGTCATAGGAATAAGTATAAATATTAATAAAGATGCGGTTAATGACGGCGAAGAAGAATATTCCCAAAATACATCCGACGATATAATATTTGCTAATTTAATGGTTGATTATGGGAACGGAAAAGTGAAAACTTATAATAATATTGAATTGAAACAAGGGCAAAGCGTGCTTAATTTGCTGGAAAAAATTTGCGCCGATAATAATTTAGAATTAGAGTATGATCCGCCAAAAGATTCTTTAGGGGTTTTTATAACAAATATTGATGGAATTGTTAATGATGGCAGTTCTAATAAATGGTGGACATATTGGGTTAATAATAAAATGGCCATGAAAGCGGCTGACCAGTTTATTTTGCAGGACGGAGATATAATAGAATGGAAATATGGCGCGCAAATTGAATTTGAATAAAATAATATAAAAACAAATTAATAATATGGAAAAAATTAATTGGAAAATTATAACTATATTAAGTCTGCTGGTTGTATTAATAAATGTTGGATTTAGAATAATAGACCATCCCTATAATTTTACTCCTCTGGCGGCTACATTTTTATTTTTCGGGGCTTGTTTTAACCGTCGTTATTTAGTTTTGCCTTTTTTGGCATTAATTTTAAGCGATTTATATATCGGTTTTTACGACTGGAAATTAATGTTAGCGGTATATGGCAGCTTTGCCATTATTGGCTTATTTGGTTTATGGCTTAAAAACAATAAGAATATTTATAGTTATGTTGGCTTACCTGTATTATCGGGGGTTATTTTTTATTTAGTTACCAACGGAGCGGTTTGGTGTTTTTCTTCTTGGTATGCACATAGTTGGCCGGGACTTGTGTATTGTTATTATATGGCCTTGCCGTTTTTTAAAAATACTATTCTGGGAAATTTATTTTTCAGCGCCATATTTTTTGCCAGTTATGAGATATTAATTTTATGGAATAAAAATTTAAATAATTTAAAAGAATTTTTTAAACAATTAAAGCAATATATCTAAAAGGCGTGTTTGAATTTTAATTGAAAAAGTATGAGGAAAGTAATGTGTTTTGGCACTTTTGATAATTTTCATCCTGGCCATCGATTTTATCTTGAACAGGCCAAAAAATACGGTGATTATTTAATTGTAATTGTGGCCCGTGATTATAATGTAGCTAAGATTAAAGGCAGGGGGCCGAAGGAGATTGAGCGGGAGAGACAAAAAAAAATTGCCAAAATTGATTTTGTTGATAAGGCCGTCTTGGGGCGGATTAAAGATAAATATGCGGTTATTAAAAAATACAAGCCGAGTATTATTTGTCTGGGATATGATCAAGAAGTTAATTTAAAAGAATTAAAAAGCGTGTTTTTGGGTAAAATTATTAGGTTAAAG